>NZ_JANMZH010000017.1:0-7291 GCF_031383065.1 Microcoleus sp. OTE_8_concoct_300
CGCGGCCAAGTCAAAATGCAGGTGATTGGTGCTTTGATGCGAAAGTTAGTGCATTTAGCTTTTGGGATTTTAAAATCCCAAAAGCCTTTCGACCCCAATTATTTGACTGCTACCCCTTGACAGTTCAAGACAGTATCTACAAAAATCGCGGTCCCTCGACCGGACATGATATGACTTGGCAGTTGGCAGTTGTCAGTAACAAAAACTAACACCGAGAAACCCGGTTTCTTTAACAGCCCGGGTTTCTGAATACTAAACAAATTTTTATGTGGAATTAGATAGTTGGCGATCGCGCTTGCCACCTCAGAAACCCGGTTTCTACGATATTTTGCGACGAGTAACGAGAAATATACGAAGAAACCGGGTTTCTCGCCCCCCATGCGTAAGCCCTGTTAGAGCGACCTATTTATTAGCTGCGAGAGTTAGGCGGCGCATAACTAATAAAAAATCAGCGACCATTCTGTCAGCGTTGTCTGGAGTTAAAATGGGTACGTGGACGAAAATACATTTAGCGGCTATTTGAGAATCGCAAATATGTTTTAAAACCGCATAATACAGGGCTTCGCAAACAAATTTTCCGGCTTCGTGACTGATTTCTGTTGCAGCTAAATCAACGACTAGCGGTTCGAGATTAACTGCTGTTTTCAGAATGTCGCTATCGCAGCAAGCGCAAGATTCTACGGTTAATTTTTGGCGGCTTTCGGCCATGCCGCAGCAGATAATAGTATCGGGTTGGAGTTGCTTGATTTGGGCGATCGCTAAATTAGGTGCTAGCTGAAAATCTACGGGCAGTTTCCTCAAAAAAGTTAGGGAAGCAGGCAAAGATTTGATTTGGGAAATCTTGGCTAATAAGTCGTCAGAAGAGTTGGATTTCTGATGGGGAAGCCAAGTATCAAATGAGGTTAGCAGGATTTTCGCAGTCATATTTGTGCAATAATACTGATATTGATAATATAAGGCAAGTAAGTCAATGTCTGTCATTGCAGTAGTGGACTATGGCATGGGAAATCTGCACTCGGTCTGTAAAGGCTTGGAAAATGTGGGTGGAGTGCCAAAAATTACAGATTCTCCTGCTATAATCGAGCAGGCTGATGCAGTGGTTTTGCCGGGGGTGGGTTCCTTTGACCCGGCAATGCAGAATTTACGATCGCGCAAATTGATAGAACCGATAAAAAGTGCGATCGCCTCGGGGAAACCTTTTTTAGGCATTTGTTTGGGTTTGCAAATTCTGTTTGAAAGTTCCGAAGAAGGCGTAGAACCGGGATTGGGCGTTATTGCAGGAAAAGTGCGCCGATTTCGCTCGGAACCGGGTTTGACAATTCCCCACATGGGATGGAATCAATTGCAATTTACTCAGCCGGATTTGCCGCTGTGGCAAAATTTACCGTCTGATCCTTGGGTTTATTTCGTGCATTCTTATTATGTCGATCCAGTTGATTGGGAAGTGCGATCGGCAATAGTGACTCACGGTAGTCAAAACGTGACGGCGGCGATAGCTAAAGACAATCTGATGGCCGTGCAATTTCACCCGGAAAAGTCTTCGAGTACGGGATTGCAAATGCTGTCAAATTTTGTCAGTCAGGTGAGGGCAAAAGTAGCCGCTTAGGGGATTTGTGCAAAACCCGGTTTGTGGTATAAACCGGGTGTTTATAGTTTTAAATGATACCAGTTTTTATAAAAAATGCAACTGTAAGTCTGCACCAAATTCATATTTAGTCAGTCATCCCCAATCTAAAATCTAAAATCTAAAATCTAAAATTGTATGAGCCTGAGAATCAGTGGCAATCGCCAAATCAAAACTCTGCCGGGACTCGCAACTCGCCCTACACCTTCGCGAGTCAGAGAAGCTGTATTTAATATTTGGCAAGGGACGATCGCAGATTGCAGATGGCTTGACATTTGTACCGGCAGCGGTTCGATGGGTGCAGAAGCTTTGTGTCGTCAAGCCGCGAGTGTCACTGCCATCGAACAGTCGGCGAAAGCTTGTGCGATTATCCGCGAAAACTGGGAGCAAATAGCACACTCGTCCCAAACGTTCCAAATAGTGCGAGGAAACGCGACGGCGAAATTGGTGACACTAGCGGGGCAGCAGTTCGATCGCATTTACTTCGATCCGCCCTACGCCAGCGACTTATACGAACCTGTGTTAAACAGGATCGCCAGCCAAGAAATGCTAGCACTCCTCGGCGAAATCGCCGTAGAACACAGCCCCGAGCGATCGACACAACCGATTTCCGGCCTAGAAATTTGCCGCCATAAAATATACGGCAATACAGCATTAACCTTCTATACCCGCAGTTGCTGACAGGCTCAACAGCAGCAGCGTCACTTGGACGCAGAAAGAAACCGGGTTTCCTGGCGTTGGCGCGCCCGGGACTAAAAGTTTTTTCCTTGGGTACCATACAAATTTTTCCGATGAAGTTAAGCTTTGTGGGTAGGTTGTCAGAGCAAGTTGCCTCAGCAATCGACGAAATAAATGGAGTTTAGGCTGAAAATAAAGACTTTCAGTTGTAACATGAACCCAAAGTGTGAGTGTGAATATTCCTAAAGGAGTGAATATGGTTCAGACACCTTCGCGCCATCGTGGCAGCGAGTTTCAAGCTGTTAATTCGGTACAGCCAGCCAAACGCGAGACGATTCTGCTGGGAAATAGCCTCTCCCTCCCAAATACAAAACTCTTCGGCACAGACGGCATTCGCGGGAAAGTTGGAGAATTGCTGAATGCACCCCTAGCCCTGCAAGTTGGCTTCTGGGCCGGACAAGTTCTACGCCAAAATACCCCCAACCAGGGGCCTGTGATTTTGGGGCAAGACAGCAGGAATTCCAGCGATATGCTGGCAATGGCACTTTCAGCGGGTTTGACAGCCGCCGGTTTGGAAGTGTGGAATTTGGGCTTGTGTCCCACTCCCTGCGTTGCTTATCTGGCAAGCGTTTCGGAGTCTGTCGGCGGAGTGATGATTTCTGCCAGCCACAATCCCCCAGAAGACAACGGGATTAAGTTTTTCGGCTCAAACGGCTCGAAGCTGTCGCAGCAGTTGCAGGAACAAATCGAAGCGGGAATCCGGGAGGCAAAGGTTCCGGTTGCTAGCTTGGGTTGGGGACACCACTACCATCGGTCTGAGTTGGTTAAAGATTATGCCACTTCGCTCTGTGATTCGCTGCAAGAGATGAATTTGGAGGGAATGCGGATAGTTTTGGATTTGGCTTGGGGGGCGGCCGCGGGTTTGGCGCCGGCGGTGTTCGCGCAAATGGGGGCGGATGTGATCTGTTTGCACGACTTTCCTGATGGCGATCACATTAATGTTAACTGCGGTTCTACTCATCTCGACATTTTGCAAGCGGCGGTTTTGGAACACAAGGCCGATTTGGGATTTGCTTTTGACGGCGATGCCGATCGAGTTTTGGGTGTTGACAACCAAGGTAGATCAATTGACGGCGATTACATTCTTTATCTGTGGGGCCGGCAGTTGCGCGACTCCGAACAGTTACCGTCCAATTTAATTATTTCTACTGTAATGGCTAACCTCGGCTTCGAGCGAGCTTGGGAAGAATTGGGGGGCAAACTAACTAGAACAAACGTGGGAGATCAGTACGTTCACGCTGAAATGCAGCGCACCGGTGCGATGTTGGGTGGCGAACAATCGGGACACATTCTTTGTCCGCATTACGGTGTCAGTGGCGACGGTTTGCTGACAGCTTTGCATTTGGCTTCGCTGGTACGCCAGTCCGGGCAATCTTTGGCACAATTGGTAAGTGGTAGTTTCCAAACTTATCCGCAGTTGCTGCGAAATATTCGGGTGGACGATCGCGATAAACGCCTAAAATGGCAGGAGTGCGAGCCAATGCAAAAGGCGATCGAACGTGCTACAACTGCCATGGGAGAACAGGGACGGGTTTTGGTTCGCGCTTCTGGCACTGAACCGCTAATCCGAGTTATGGTGGAAGCTGCTAGCGCCGAATTGGCTAATTTCTGGACTGAAAATTTAGTTTTAGCCGTTCAGCAACACATAGCTATCTGATGGAAATGGGGAAGTAATCTGAAGGAAGAAGGGAGTTCGGCAACGGATTCTGTAACGGATGTAACGGATGTAACGGATGTAACGGATGTAACGGATGTCAGGAATAAGGAAGAATAAAGAACCCTCTCGAAAAATATAGGGGATATTGAAACCAATTTCTCATTCTTTATTCCCTCATTCTTATTCCCTCTCTCCTAAATAACTCAATCCTTCTTCCTTCATTTCCCCATTCATGATTTGATGAACAGCACATCTATTCAAAATGGGCGGCGACCTCGAATTTCGTTAAATGTTTTAATGAGCGTCATATTAACGGGAATATTTTTTCGCTTGGTGACTGGTTGTGGTGGATTGACTAAGTTCAACCGTACTCGATTATAATTACCTAAAACCCATTAGCTTGATGTTGCCTGTGTGGGTCAAGTTGAATTGTGAGAAGTTCTAACCAACAAGCCGCTGTTAATTAAAGCGAGGGGACACCCAACTCGTCAAATCGGCCGCACGGATAAGTTTGGATTCCCATCTTGGTAGGTTCCGAGAAACAAGTCTGTCAAAGGTTTTCAAACTGTGATATCGTAAAAGCGGTGGTTACGACTGGTAAGAAAATAAGTAAATATGTGAGTCGTGTTGCCTGGGGTTTAAGTGGCTCATTCAATATTTCAGGATCAGAATTAGTTCAAGGAATCAGCCAGCGATACTGCTAAATTGTCCATGGCAAAAATAGCTATGGTTACGCCTTTTGAAGATTCACTCGCTTATTGAAATCCCCGAGTCGTTTCCCGGGCGGGCACTCTTCGTGACAGAGTTTCCCACTTACCGAACTTTTTTATGAAAGTGGCAACTGCAAATGATGATTTCTGTTGTGATACCTACATACAATCGCGAGCAACCTCTGCGAGAGACATTGGCTGATGCGATTCGGCAAAATTACCCGAATTTTGAAGTGCTGGTAATCGATCAAACTTGCACCCACGACTCGGAAACTCAAGTTTATTTAGAGGAATTGGCAAATGCTGGCAAAATTAGGTGGTTTCGGGTAGATTGGGCGAGTTTGCCGGGAGCTCGAAATTATGCAGTGCGGCGCGCAGTTGGAGAGATTATTTTATTTATTGATGATGATGTACAATTGCCAGATGGTTTTTTGGCGGCTCACGCTGGCAACTATTTAGAAAAACCGGATGTGGGATGTGTGGCGGGCAGGGTTTTTGACAGAATGAAACTTGATAATTCTGGAGGCGATTTGGCGATCGAATATTTGCCAAGAGAAGCGATGGATGCAGGCATTGCCTGGTATTTTATCGATTTGGTGCATACAGTAAAACCGCAGGAGGTGCTCTCGGCTAGAGGC
This sequence comes from Microcoleus sp. OTE_8_concoct_300, assembly GCF_031383065.1. Classification (NCBI taxonomy): domain Bacteria; kingdom Bacillati; phylum Cyanobacteriota; class Cyanophyceae; order Oscillatoriales; family Microcoleaceae; genus Microcoleus; species Microcoleus sp. OTE_8_concoct_300. Next base: position 5,368 of record NZ_JANMZH010000017.1, read on the forward strand.
TGTAATATGTCTTTTCGCCGGCAGGTTTTTGCCGAATGCGGGCTGAGGTTTGACGAGCGGTTTGCAGGCAGTGCGGTGCGGGAGGAGTCGGATTTTTGTTTGAGATTGCGATCGACTCGCATGAAAATTTGGTACGATCCCAATGCCTGTTTAGTTCACTTAGGGGAAGAGAGCGGGGGATGTCACGATGTCAGCACGCGATCGATCGAATATCAAATCACATTTTATCACAACCATTTCCTCATGGGATTAAAAAATTTAACAGCCTTTCAATGCCTGCGATTTTTCGCCAAACTCTTTGACTGCCACGTTTTGGGAAATCCGCCTTGCCATAAAAGCCGATCGCCCATTAAAATAATTGTTCGATTTAGTTTTTATATCCTCGGTTTTATCAGTGTCCTCAATACATTAATTCAGTCCATCTCGAACGACGGACAAATTTATACCCATCAAGATAACATTAATCCTCAATAATAATTATTATTACAAATTGCCCATTAGCAATGACTAAAAAATGAGAATTCTCGTTGCCAGCCACACCTATATAGTTGACCTTAATCGGGAAAAATTCAAGATATTAGCAAACCTAGAACCAGATATTGAAGTAACAGTTGTAGTGCCGCAGCGTTGGAAACCAGGAGGCATACAAAATAAAATTATAGAAACGCAATTCTATCAACAAGGCTCATTTAAAGTAGTTCCCATATCCAATTATAGCCAAAACAATCAAGCATTGCTAACATTTGGCACTGATTTAATTGAACTTTTGCAAAAATTTAGACCGCAAATCATTCAAGTTGAACAAGGTTCAAAATCCCTCGCTTGCGCTCAGTTAATATTACTAAATAAAATCCTCAAACTCCAAGCAAAAAATATATTATTTACCTGGTGGAATCTGCCTTATCAATTGAATTGGCTTGTTTCATTCTTAGAAAATTACAATCTCCAGCACACCGACGCAATTATTGCAGGCAACCTAGATGGAGCTAAAATTTTGCTGCAGCGGGGCTATCAAGGTGCGGTAAAAGTAATGCCACAACTCGGAGTAGATGAAACTTTGTTTCGCCGCAGTGGTAAAGACGCTGATTTATCGCGCAGGTTCGGCATTGAACCGACCGATTTTGTGGTAGGATTTGTAGGACGATTTGTAGAAGAAAAAGGACTATTAACTTTAGCTTCTGCTTTGGCAGGGTTGAAAAAAAGCTCTTGGAAGTGGCTGTTAGTAGGACAAGGAAAATTGCGGGCGCACCTCGCCGAAAAATGTATTGAATGGGGAATCAGCAACCGAATAATCTGGGCAGAAAGCGTTTCTCACGAAGAAATCCCCCCCTACATTAACTTAATGAACTGTTTGGTATTGCCCTCGCAAACCAGCTATAAATTCAAAACTTTGACCGCTGTGGGCTGGAAAGAACAATTCGGTCACGTTTTAATCGAAGCGATGGCCTGTCAAATTCCGGTTATTGGTTCCGACTGCGGGGAAATTCCCCACGTCATCGGCGATGCGGGGTTAGTATTCCCCGAGGGAAATGCTGGGGTTTTGCGAGAGTGTTTGCAGCAATTGATGGAGCGGCAGGAGTTGGCGGCTGATTTGGGCGATCAGGGTTATCATAGAGCGATGAGCAATTATACAAATAAAGCTTTAGCGGAGCAGTTGTTGGAATTTTACAAAGAATTGTTGTAACTTTTAGCAGTATAATGCAAGTGTTAAATAAAAACTGTCGTAAATGGCTATTCCTTCCGACATACGCTCTTTGGTTACCGAACTCTACCAGGTACTAGACGATACAGAGCGCCAAGCAACGCAGGGACTTTTTGCACTTAGAAGAGCAATGTCTCTTTTTCCCCAGAATGAAATACTGATGCAATACTTTTCTTCCATCACCAATTTTCAATTCAACGTAGCAGGTACTCGCTTACAAGC
>NZ_JANMZH010000029.1:0-10064 GCF_031383065.1 Microcoleus sp. OTE_8_concoct_300
TGGGCGTCTCGCCCGTCTATAAGGGACGGGCGAGACGCCCATCCCACAGGCTTATGCAAATTATTTAATTCACGATCCTAAGAGAGCACCCAGAGGCCCGAGTTCTTTAAGAAGTCGGGCATCTAACGCAGCAGCTACCGATCAACGTCGCACTAATCCTTAAAAAATGAAAATAATTTGCAGTTTCCAATTGGTATTTTCCCCGACTATCTCAATGCGATCGATAAACTCTCGAAAATAGAACCTGCGTTCCGATTCCGACAAGTCCAGCCAAAATTGGGGAAGAGAAACAGTTTGAGCTGTTTCTCGCAAATTCACTGGCGGCAGTTGGGCTAATTTGCTTTGCAGTTGGGCAATTTCCGTGCGGATTTTGTATGCTCTAAACTCTGCGGTTTCTGTGTCTAAAATGCCGCTTTCAATCAGGGCGGGAAGTTGCTCTAGGATTTCTTGTTTCGATGCGATCGCCCGTTCAGTTCCTGCTTTAATTCCGTTGATATCCGGCATTTGCAGCGCGGCGACAGCAGCGGGTAAATCCCGACAGATTCCTTCAATGGTTGATTGCAATATTTCTTGGTAGGAAAAGCCACTGCATTTAGGCTGCGACAGACAGTTAATCGGCCGCAAATAAAGGTATTCTCTATCTTTGCGGTAGGAGGTGACTTTGGCAACTGTCATGGGGGATTTGCATTCCGCACAAATGGCTAAACCTGCGAGGGAACGCGGGGCGCTGGCGCTGCGGGGAGAAAGGCGGCGGTTGCGGCGCAGCAATCTGTCTATTTGAGCGGCTTCTTCTCTGGAAATAATCGGGACGTGGGTATTAGAAATTACTTGGCCGTTTTGATATTCCAAATCGCCTCGGTAGGCGGGATTTGTCAGCCAGCGGCGGCCTGTGCTGACGGAGATTTTTTTGCTGTATTTTTTGGCTAAATACCGCACGGAACCTCGCAAGGAACCGTAGATTAAAAAGTGTTCAAAAAAGTCTTTGACGGCGGCGGCGGCCGATCGATCGATCGTGTAGCGCTCTTTGCCGCGCCGGTAGCCGTAGGGAGCCTTACCTGGTGGAATCCGGGATTTGATGCGGTTGCGGGCGTGTCCTTTGCGAATGCTCCGGCTGTGTTGGCTGCGCTGGAGTTCTGCGAGGATTTGCAGCAAGTTTTTGCGGTTTCGCGGTTCTGTTTCTGCTTGTACGATGATTTCGACGCCGAGGTTTTCGAGTTGGGCGAGGTGCGAACACACTTGCTGTAATGTGTCGCCGAGTTCCTCAAAGCGCTGAATTAACAGGTATTTGATTGGTTCTGTTTGGCAGTCTTTGAGGAGTTGTTGCAGTTGTTGCCGCCCTCCTAAGTCTTGATATATTCGATCGACCTCTTGACCCCAAATTTCTGGTGCTGGTGCTGCTTCGAGTAGCGGTTCGGTGTAAGAATACGCGATGATTTTCATCTGTTACTCGCTGAGTTCGATGATGTTGCCGTCGGGATCTTGGGTAAATAATGCCGATCGACCTGATGCGCTCATTTGGAACGGGCAGTTGTGAGCAATTAATTGTTGTTTTGCTGCCTCTAAGTTGGCAACCGAAAATGCTAGATGTCTGTTGCGTCCTAATTTTTCCTGGTCTACGGCATCGGGGATAATTGTTGCAGCTAAAATTAGGTGGAGCTGGAAGTCGCCGATTTGATACCAGATTCCGGGAAATTTTAAGTCTCGATCGATTTTTGGCAGTTTTAGTACGGTGCTGTAAAAGTGTTGGGATTTTTCCAGGTTGGAGATGAGTATGGCGCTGTGGAGGGATTGAGTAATTTGCATTTTTGTTGGGTATTTTTTTTTATTTTAACCGCTGATGCAGGCTGATGAGCGCTGATGGACGCTGATTGGTTGATGTTTGTTCAGTTTTGGATATGATAACATTGTCAGTTGCTCTTAACCTATCCAAAAATGTAAATAGGTCATGGGAAAAAACCATAATATAAAATCTGTAATTGTAGGGGCGCGTTTAGTTAGAGTCTATGGTATCAGCGAGTTTACTACTGCCAAACCCGCCCTCTCTCTATGTTATATTTATTTGTACCCACTTACTTATAAATAATGAAAGGCTAACAAGTATTGTTGACTGGCGCGACGGGCGGAGTTTGAGTGTGGGTTCGCGTGGGGGCGAAAAGCAGGTTGGACAATTGGCGGCTTACTGTGCTGCTAAAGCTGGAGTGGTGGCGCTCACAAAGGCGATCGCAGATGAAACAAAAGGTACTAATATAACTGCTAATACTGCCCTCGCCAGTGTGATTGATCCTCCGACAAATTGCTCGGCAATGGGTTCGGAAAATACTCACCAATGGGTGGAACTTCAATCTCTAGCTCAAGTAATTTGCTTTCTGGGTTCGGAAGCTGCCAAAGATGTTCGCGGCGCCGCTATGGCGGTTTACGGCAGCATTTGAAAAGTTAATCAACCTATTGTAAACTGCCCGCTGGGAGTGTTTTTAACAATGGTTTCTCAAAAACGTGCGATCGCGTCCAGAGCGGGCAAATTCCGTCTCCGCAATGTCTTGGTAGTTCCCTTTGTGCTCCAAATTTTGGCTACTGTTGGCTGCGTTGGCTATCTGTCTTACAGAAACGGAGAGCAGATAGTCAACGATATTGTTAGTCAGTTACGGCACGAAGTGAGTGCGAGAGTTTACGAACGTGTCCAAACCTATCTGGAAGCTCCGCCACTGGTGAATCAGATCAATCAGGATGCTTTACCTTTGGGGGTGTTGAACTTTGACGATTTGGAGCAAGCTCGACCCTATTTTTGGAAACAAGTTCTGCAATTTAAATCGATCGGTCACGCGGGATTTGCCAACGAAAAAGGTCAGTACCTGCGTGTGGGTTGGGTAAATCGGCTGGTTGGACTTGAACAACCTCAGCTTGCCCAGCAACTGATTCCCGGGGGTGGCGACTTGATATATTACAACCTTGACGCTGATGGAAACCCCACAAAGATTGACAGAACCACGCCCAATTATGACGTTCGCACGCGCCCTTTTTACAGCGTTGTTGTTGAGAAGAAACAGGCAGCTTGGAGTGAAGTTTATATTAATTTTGGCTACGGTACGCTGCAAATTAATGCGAGTCTACCCTATTACGATGCTGAAGGGAAACTAATTGGCGTGTTGACTTGCCAGATGGGCCTCGATCAAATCCGCCACTTCCTGCAAACCTTAAGCGTGGGTAATTCCGGTCAAGTATTTATCATTGAACCCCAGGGTGAGTTAATAGCCACTTCGGTTAAAGAACAGCCTCTTTCGGTAGGAACTGGCAAAGATACAAAGCGGATTAAAGCACAGGAAAGTAGCAACCCCCTGATGCGTCAAAGTGTGGTTTATCTGCTCGATCGCTTCAAGCGTTTGGAAGACATCGATCAAACTGTTCAACTTGACTTTAAGCTGAACGGTGAGCGGCAATTTATTCAAGTTTCTCCGCTAACTGACAAGTACGGTCTCAATTGGCTGATTGTAGTAGTAGTTCCTGAAGCCGACTTTATGGCGCAAATTTATGCTAACACTCGCAACACCATTTTGCTGTGTATTGTGGCTCTAATTGTCTCTGTTGGAGTGGGTATTCTCACCGCTAGCTGGATTACTCGCCCCCTGAACCAAATTGCTCAAGCTTCAGAATATCTAGCAGGTGGTGCTCTCAACCAGAACGTTGATTCCAGTCGGATTTTTGAAATTAAAACTTTAACAAATTCCTTTAACAGCATGGCGATACAACTGCAAGAATCCTTTGAAACTCTAGAAGATAAAGTCAAAGAACGCACCTCTGAACTCGCCACAGCCACTCAACAAATTGCCGATCTCAACCAACGTCTGAAAGCGGACAACCTCCGCATGAGTTCCGAACTCGATATCCTCAAACAAATGCAGCAGTTAATTCTGCCAAAACCTGCGGAATTAGCAGCAATTGAAGATTTAGATATTGCCGGATTTATGGAGCCAGCCTCGGAATTAGGCGGTGATTACTACGACGTACTTTGTACTAACGGGGTGGTCACGATTTGCATCGGTGATGTCACCGGACATGGCTTAGAAAGCGGTATTTTAATGGTGATGACTCAAGCTGCTGTCCGCACTATTCAAGAAATGCCAGAATCCGACCCTGTGCGCTTTTTAGATACCCTCAACCGCACTATTTATAAAAATGTCCAGCGCATGAACTCGGATAAAAATCTGACGCTAGCTCTGCTCAACTACGCCGATCGCACAATTAGTATCAGCGGTCAACATGAGGAAATTATTGTGGTCAGGAAAGGTGGTGAAATCGAGCGGCTAGACACAATAGATTTAGGATTCCCGCTCGGCTTAGATGAGGATATTTCAGAGTTGATCGGCCATGTTTTAGTAGACTTAGAGCCGGGGGACGGGGTGGTGCTGTACACCGACGGCATCACGGAAGCCAGAAACAGCAGCAAACAATTCTACGGGATCGAAAGACTCTGTGAAGTGGTTTCTCAAAACTGGCATTTGAGCGCCGAACAAATCAAGCAAGCCACCATCGAGGATTTGCGAGAATTTATTGGAGAACAAAAGGTATTTGATGACATTACTTTACTGGTATTGAAGCAACAGGGAAATATTGTGTATAATTTATGATTGACTGTCATCAACCCGGTTTCTAACATCGCTCTTGGATTTAGTCGGGAAGCATCGAAGCACAAACCGGATTTCTCGATCCGCCCGTGTAAGCTGTAGTAATTTACAGCGAGCGAGTGAAACAATTTTGCGCTCCCGGATTCGGGAGGAGAAATTATGAAACCCCAAATAAATGTAGCAGAATTTACATTTCCCGAAAAACTCACTACGCAGCTACAGGATTTGATGCAAAAACTTGAGGAAGTCGAAGAGGAAAAAAATATCTATGAAATTTTAGTAGAAATTATCACGCAACACTCCACGGATCTTGAAAACCAGATGCGTGATAAAAATCAAGAGATGCAGAGTTACATTCAGCAGGTCAAAAAGGTGATAGATGCAGCTATTGCTGTGAAAAACAACAACTTTGAACCCCAGATATTGTCAGATGTGGCAGCGCGTAGTGATGCACTGGGAGAACTGGCACAGGTATTCTCGCATATGGTGGAAACCGTGAAAGCGCGGGAACAGGAATTAGAGAAAATTTTGCAGGGCTATGGGCGTTTTGTTCCCGATGAATATCTCCAATTTCTCGGCAAGCAGAGCATTGTTGATTTCCAGCTTGGAGATCACGTGAGCAAAGAGATGGCAATCATGTTTTCCGATATCCGTTCGTTCACCACGATGGCTGAGCAAATGACTCCTCAAGAAAACTTTGACTTCATCAATACCTATTTACAGCGAATTAGTCCCGAAATTCGCAATCACAACGGTTTTATTGTCAAGTATATAGGAGATGGAGTGATGGCAGTTTTTCCCGAGGGCGTTGATGATGCTATTCAGGCAGGAATTGTGATGCTAGAACAGTTGCAAGAATACAATCAAAGCCGTCAAATAAATGGGTACATACCGCTGAATATTGGCATTGGTATCCATGTCGGTGATACAATGGTGGGAATTATTGGAGACGCGAACCGGATGCAAGCAGATGCGCTATCCGATCATGTCAATCTCACGGCGCGTCTGGAAAGTTTAACTAAGTATTATGGCGTATCTTTATTAATTTCAGGAGATGTGGTACAACGTTTGAGTCAACCAGAAAAGTATCATATTCGATTTTTGGATCGGGCTATTGTCAAAGGTAGACAAGAAGCCATTACTGTTTGTGAGGTGTTAGATGTTGAACGAGAACCACTGCGATCGCTCAAAATTCAAACTGTGCCTATTTTTGAGGAAGGACTCGAACAATATTCTCAGGGAAATTTTGCTAATGCCAAAGTTTGTTTTGAACAAATAGTGGCGATAAGTCCCGCTGATAAACCCAGCCAACTTTACCTAGAACGCATCCAAGCACTGTTAGAAAATAGTATTCCCGCTAACTGGAATGGCGTGTGGAAATTTACCCAGAAGTGACATAAAAAATTAATTAAAGGCAGAAAAATAATGACATCTGGAAGCTTACAAACTGTGACAGAAATCTGTGGAGAATTCATTGACCAATTTCCTCCTGAACACGACTCCCTAGAACTTACTTTTACGCCGAGCTCTCGTCCCATCAAGCAACGCTGGCGCAACAACAGACTTTCGGCTCATTTTGTAGCAGATTATTTGTCCAGCTTTCTACCGATGGACGCAGAGGATGCTAGCAGCAAGAAACGGATTAAACAAAGCAAGGGAGTTGTGAGCTATGTCGCCAACGAACTGTTAGAAAATGCGATTAAATTTAATAAGGATGATACGAATTACAAAGTCAAATTTGGCATACACTTTATTTGTGGAACCGAGGTGACGGCGGTAATTTTTGCCAGTAATACTGTCAATTCTGAAGGGGCGAATAAGTTTAAGGCGTTTATTAAAGAAATTCTGGCTTCCGATCCAAATGAACTTTATTTGCAGCAGATTGAAAAGAATGCTGAATCTGAAAGCGACAGCTCGGGATTGGGATTGCTAACTATGATTAATGACTATTCAGCTAAGATAGGTTGGAAATTCGAGCCAAGGGCAGAAAGTGATACGATCGCTGTTACGACTGTGGTTCAAATTACGGTCTAGTTTCAACCATTTCAATATTTACTCTCTTGTGCGATCGCAGTATTTTACTCAGGAAACCAAAGAATAATGGGCATTCAAGAAATTCAAGGTAAAGATTACAGCATTCAGTACGATCGAGAATCAGTCACAGTCTTTTTCCAAGGCGAACTCAGCCTGGGCGGGCCAGCAGAGTATGCACCCATAGCCGAATTGTTAGATGAGGTTGCAAATGCCGAACCGCCTACTCTTACCTTGAACCTAAAAAACTTGAAATTTGTTAACAGTTCTGGTATCAGTATGCTGTCTAAGTTTGTCATTAGCGTCCGGAAAAAGAAAAATATTCAACTTTTGGTATTGGGTTCAAATGATGTTCTTTGGCAACAGAAATCTCTCAAAAATTTAGAAAAGCTGTTGCCAACTTTGAAGCTAGAATTAGCGTAGGATATGTGTAAATTTTAACTACAGTTAACACAGGCGGGACAGCGATCGTACAATTAACACAGGCGGGACGCCCGTGGCACAATTAACATACATAAATTTGGATGTTTGTAAATTACTTAAGTTTGCTGTACCGGCAGTTCAATGATAAACTCGGTTCCCTTGGAGGGTTCAGACTCGCACCTGAGCGTTCCTCGGTGATTTTCTACTAAGATTTTGTAGACAATAGACAATCCTAAACCAGTACCTTTACCGATTTGCTTGGTGGTAAAAAACTGCTCAAACATTTGTTCTTTTATCTGTGCTGTCATTCCCGCTCCCGTGTCAGCAATCCGCACTCTGACGCGATCGGGCCCAGCTAATTCTGTGGTGATAGAAATTTTTAGCACAGCATTGGGCTGATTTTGTGCTGCCTCGTCCAAAGCATCAATCGCGTTGGTAAGTAGATTCATAAATACTTGATTGAGCTGTCCGGCATAACACTCTACAGCAGGCAATTTTCCATAATTTTTAACTACTTGAATGTCGGGACGGTCTATTTGAGAAGTGAGACGGTTTCGCAAAATTAACACGGTGCTGTCAATGCTGTCGTGCAAATCGCACAGGGTCATGTTACTGTTATCTGTTCGCGAAAAGCTGCCCATAGATTTGACAATTTCGCGAATGCGATTGGAACCCATTTGCATGGAAGACATAACTTTAGGCAAGTCTTCTACTAGAAAATCAAGATCCATATCTTCGATTTGAGCTTTGATTTCGGGACAGGGATTGGGACAGTATTCTTGATAGAGACGCAGCAGATGTAGCAAATCTTGAATATAAATTTCCGCATGGCTCAAGTTGCCGTAAATAAAACTAACTGGGTTATTAATTTCATGGACGATACTAGCCATTAGCGCTCCCAGCGAAGACATTTTTTCTCTGTGGAGGAGTTGAGCTTGAGTTTGTTTGAGTTCGCAAACTGCGCGCTCAAGATCTGCCGCTTGAGCTTCCGCTTGCGCGGTAGCAGCACAACTTTCTTGATAAAGTTCAACCTGTTTGAGGTCGATTTCAAATTGTTCGATGTCGCTTTCTTGCTGGTATTGACTCACCACGGCATCGAAAGCTTCTAGCAATTCGCCGCCTGCTGCTTCGACAATGTACAGCAGATGGGGATTTCCCAGCCTGAGTTCGGCATCGGGAACTTGCACGAATGCTTTAATTCGATCGATATATCCGCGGACTTGTTTGTCTAGATACAGTGGCGCCTCAAAATACATTGCCTCGACGGTTAATGAAGGGCGATTCACTAAGCTGATGCTGCTGCCAGTATTAATTAAGTCGCGATGCGATTTTTCCATAAGCTCGATCGCCTCTAACAAATTCCCGCGCAGTTTTGCTCTTTCTGCAGCATTCTCAGAGCAAACTAACCTCATGCAAAAAAAAGCAGTTCGTTGGGAAAGCATTCGCTGGCGACCGCTGATATTAATTACTGCAGCACTAATTTTTCTGGCTGTCGTAATTTCTTCCAGATTAAAGTAGTTCTTCAGTCTCGCCATTGGTAATGCCCCCGACTCAACTAAATGTCTGTAGCTTTTGCTGACACAAGATTTGAGAGCCATAAAAATTTTTTGTACAATACACTAGCCAATATATTCTATTTTTCATACTAAAGCAGTATACTAAAACACAATTATTTTCAACTTGAAGCTTATCACAATTTTCCGGATTCGGCTTTTTGCACAGTTTTTCTTAATAATCCAAAAATTTACTAATCAACTTAGCCATGATTTGAGCTTGAGTTTGTGGCAACCCGTGAGTGGAATTGGGAATAATTACTAACTCGGCCCCGGGTATCTCGTTGGTGTAGGTTTCACAGTGCCATAGAGGAATTGTTTCGTCGCTATCTGCTGCGATGACTAAGGTAGGAATTTGCAATTGGTGAATTTCTTTTTCTACTGTATCAACTGCGTCTTCCGGTCGCATCCGGCTCATTAAAAATGACCTTGCTACTGGTTGAGACATTAACTCCCTGCGCCACCCGGAAATTTCCTGCAATTTCTCACTTTTTCCAGCTAAACTAGCAAAAGGTTTGGCTAACTGCAAGGCCCAATCCACGGCTGGGGTTTCCCACAGCAGCGGCCGCAAAGCATCATATTGACCGCAAAAACTGTCGTCCCGAATTCCCGCTGGTGCTGCTAACACTAAACTGCTGACAGAATTAGGATATTTTAGGGAATATGCAGATGCCACCCAACCGCCAAAAGAATGTCCGATGATGCAGCATGGTTCGATATTTAGTTGTTCTACAACTTGTCGCACAAAAGCAACTTCTATAGCTACATCGTAGCGGATTTCTGGTTTGCTGGATTCTCCAAAACCCAACATATCTAAACTAATGCACCGAAACTGAGATTGCAATAACTCTATTAAGGGCAGCCAGCAAGTCTTTTCTCCGAAGAAACCGTGCAGCATCAATAAGGGTCTGCCGCACCCGATGTCGAGGTAGGTGGCTGTTTGGCTGGTGCTATTGACAAATGTACTTAATGTGTGCTTTTGTCCTACAAGTGCTTGAGAGTGCATGGGCGATCGACTCCTCAGAGGTAAGATCCATTTGTAAACAATTGTAACAAAACAGCGGTTGAAAGGTTAAACTTCATTACGGAGTAGAGAATTAGAAATAGAGCGTGATAGTCTCTATTATTATTAGAAAATACCCTGAAAACCCTGTGACTTTAGTCCAGGGATGAAAGGGTATGGCAGGATTTATCCGGCCTATCAGATATACCAATTGCACAAATGTCTGGCAAGTGTGCTATCGTCAAAAGAGTCGAAAGTTGCGAATTTTGAGAAATCAAGTATCTAGCTTAACAACAGTACGGATGCTCAAAATAATTAATCACAACCAATACTAAGGTTCTGAACCGATTAAATCGTCAGTAAAAGACGTTAAAACCTACCCCCGGACTGGAGGAAAGTCACGACCGAGGAGCTAGTTGTAAGACTAGGATAGCA
>NZ_JANMZH010000038.1:0-1046 GCF_031383065.1 Microcoleus sp. OTE_8_concoct_300
ATTTTGAGCAATCATAAGGATGGCTGCCAATCAATGGCATATCTTTGGTATTGTAAAACTTCATTGAGTTTATAAGCAATTATAAACAATAATGGTATTATATTGTTGTGAGTGTTGAACAAGGAATACGCACAGCCTAAAAAACGGAAGTCTCAAATGCAACTAACAGAGAGGCACATCATTAAATCGACGGAACACCGTTTCGCCCAAATAGACGAACTAGCCTTTAAATCTAAGAACCTCTACAATGCCGCTAATTACGTCATTCGTCAGAGCTTTCTTTATGGATGGGGCTATGTCAATTACAACGAAATGAACCGTTTGATGAAGTCTCACGAAGCATACAAGGCTTTACCTGCCAAGGTTAGTCAGCAAATATTGATGGTGCTAGACAAGAATTGGAAATCCTTCTTTGAGGCGATTAAAAATTACAAAACTGATCCCTCTAAATTTACTGGTCGCCCCAAACTGCCGAAATACAAAGATAAGACCAAAGGGCGAAACCTCCTTGTATACACGATTCAAGCAATTAGTAGCAAACAGTTAAAGAAAGGAATCATTAAACTTTCGGGTACTGAATTTTCGCTCCAAACTAAAGTCAATACCGAGCATATTTGCTTTCGTTAGACTGGTTCCGAAATGTGATGCCTATGTATTCGAGGTAATTTATGATAAACCAGAGTCCACCTTTCGCAACACTAACTTTGTAGCTAGTATTGATTTAGGACTAGATAATTTAGTGGCGTTAACTTCAAATCAACCGGGATTTATCCCTTTGTTGATTAACGGGCGACCATTGAAATTGATTAACCAGTTCTACAACAAGCGCTCTTCAAGATTGCAATCCCAGTTAACAGGGAACCGCAAAACATCACCCCGCATTCAGCGCTTAACTCGCTGTCGCAACCAAAAAGTCGATAATTACTTGCATCATACCAGTCGCCTGATTGTCGATTATTTGGTCGCCAAACAAATTGGGACGTTAGTAATTGGCAAAAATGCACAATGGAAAACCGAGATTGATTTAGGAAAGCAAACCAACCAAA
>NZ_JANMZH010000046.1:0-2419 GCF_031383065.1 Microcoleus sp. OTE_8_concoct_300
TTTTTGTCGGGTAAGGAGGAACACGTCGCCGCGTCCTCCTCCCCTAAGAACCGGACTTGACAGTTTCCCATCATCCGGCTCAAGCCTCCAAAACCTCAGAGCGTTTGCCTGTATGTATGTGCTTGTGACAGGCTTTGTGAAGGTGAACAAGGTTTTGGGCCTTGTCTGTTCCTCCATCTACCACCCTATTTTTGTGATGAGTGTGCAGTTCTTCTCCATTGAACAAGTGTTCACCGCATACTGGACATTTCCAATTTTGGTTAACCGCTACGTTATAGAGTTTTGAGCCTTTTGCCCAGTACGATTTCCCGTATTTGGATTGGCGGTCTTGCCAGTATTTGGTGAGTGTTGGGTCGTCGGGAGATGCCGTGTCTTTGACTTTGACATGGCGTACTATGGGGATGTATGCCAGCTTTGGCAGGGTTATTAATGTTTCCCTACCATGTCTGTTCTTGAAGGGTTGGGCAAAGTTCCACTTCGTCCCGTTGATTGTTCGGAAGTATTTTTGGGCTACCCAACCTTTCCCCTTTTTCGGGTGTCTTCTTAGCGACCACTTCCACAGCATTTGCCATATTCGGTAGTCTACGTAAGAAAACGTCTCCTTACTGACCTTGTGCTTGTAGTAGTTCCCCCATCCTCTAATGATTGGGCTAAGGTGCTGGATAACTGCCGTTGCTTTTACCGTTTTGTGTTGATTCAGCCATTGTTGAATTCCAGACAGGAATTCTTTGACCTTTTCTTTTTGCGGTTTAATTAAGCATTTACCCTTGTAATGTCGGACATTGAACCCTAAGAAATTGAAGCCCTCATTAATATGAGTGATTTGGGTTTTATCCGCATTAAGTTTTAAACCCCTCTGATTTAGCCATTCTTCTAGGATGGGTTTAATGGCTTCCAAATCCTCACGATTTTCTGCGGTGATGATGAAGTCATCAGCGTAGCGAACAAACCCATATTTTGGTTTGTGTTCCCTCTCTGTTCTTTTTCTACCTTTTGAGTCGGTATATTTGTATTCCTTCGTCTTTTTATATTGACTTAGGAATTTTTCCATTCCGTCGAGGGCTATGTTTGCCAATAAGGGAGAAATAATCCCTCCCTGTGGCGTGCCGCTTTCGGTATCGTGGAATATTTCTGCCTCTACATATCCTGCTTTTAGCCACTGTTTGATTAGCTCTTTACCAGGGATTTCTCCTATGGCATTGAGCAGGTACTCGTGGCTGATATTGTCGAATGCCCCTTTAATATCTGCGTCCAGTATCCATCTGTCGTTCCCCTGAGCGTTTAGTCTTATCCATGTCTGCTCAATTGCGTCATGGCAACTTCTGCCTGGGCGGAAGCCATAGGACTGGGCTTCAAATCTGGTTTCCCAGACTGGTTCCAGGGCATTCTTGACAATTGCCTGTGCTATCCGGTCTTTGATTGTCGGGATACCTAATGGTCTTTGTTTTCCGTTAGCTTTCGGTATGTATACCCTTTTCGTTGGGCGAACTTTCCATAAGGTGTATTCCTTACTTTCTCTGACCAATTTCACTCTTTCCTCTGGAGTTAGAGCCGTCTGACCATCGATGCCAGCCGTCTGTTTCCCTTTATTTTCTTGAGTGACTCTTCGCACTGACAATAGCAGGTTGGAGTAACTGCGAAGCATCAGTTTCATGAGGCTTCTAACCTTATTCCACTGACCGTTCTGGGCTGCTCGGTAGATTCTCCGTCTCAGGTTTCTGACACGCTTTTTGATGAGCTTCCAATTGATGGATGCCCACCCCTTGAGCGGTTCCTTCGTTCCGATGTCATTGCTGACTCTATCTTTCACGTTGGTTCAATTCCTTTACGCAAAATTTACCGTTGAAGACCCGCTGGAAGTCTGCCATCTTTCGATGCGGGGCAAAGCCTGAACCCCTATCTTCCGCATTACCAGAAGCGTTCGCTTTCTCCAGCATCCCCTACCCTCTGGATAATTCCGTTTTCCTTACGGTCAACCTACTCATGCCATCGACCTGGCTTGAGAATCCGTAGGGTTTATCGTGTTTCGTACATTTAACCTTCGACCGATTTGGGTTCCACCTATATTCCGGTGAGAGTTTCGCTCTCTCGTTACTAGCCACAAGGCGCTGCCAGTAACCTACTCACTTGCCTTTTTGGCTAGAGTGTATCAGCCTGATTTCACTCTTTAGACATAACGGAATCTACGGTGATTCACATAACGTTAACCCTTTTCGATCTTCCCCTTGCCCTTTCACTGATTTGGGCTACCAGTTGCGGGGCTTTCATGCCTTGCATTCCAACAGGTTCATTACTTACTGCTGTTGTAGGCGGAGTGTGACACTCTTTTATGTGGGGACAGAGAGAGAGAGTTCTCCGGGAGAGGCGGCTCTCCAGTTATTCAGCGCAGATGCGCCTAATGTACGACTTCACGTCGCAC
>NZ_JANMZH010000072.1:0-2670 GCF_031383065.1 Microcoleus sp. OTE_8_concoct_300
GACTGCCCAGCCGAGTTCTGGTGTACCGGACACAAAAGCCAGCGCACCTGCAACCCAGAGCAAGAGTGCCATGAAATGGGTCAACTGATCGGTGAAGCGGAGTAATAGCGATCTTCTGGCTGGTTCGGGCAGTTCATTAAAGCCGTAATGCTTGATTCTGATTGCTGTTTCTGTCTCTGAAAGTCCCTTTTCTGAAGTTGAGAGGGTTTCGTAGACTTGCTGGGTCGATAGTGTCCAAACAGGTGCATGAGATGCCATACAGGATCAACAAGTTGCCTTATAAGTTTGCTGCACGGTTGACGAGAGCGCTCCTATGGGTTCTTACTGCTGACTCCATCAGTCGTGCGTCCGCTCATTTCACTCGCGTCGATGCGGTAAATTGCAATTACCTCTGAACGTCCCTGAGAATCAGTCCAGGTTCGATTGATCGCAGGTGAGAGCATGGGATTGCGCTCTTTGACGAGGTGCATTACCCGATCGATATCTTCCTGTTCAGTGAGGCGCGAAGCTCGACCATTGACGATCACGCTGCGCCAATGAAGTGGCTCGCGTATTTCTTCAACCTGCAAACAAATTTCTGGATTTGCATCAAGATCGTGAGTCTTCATGCCGATCGTTGTAAACAGGTAAATGTCCTCTTCTTCGAGATAATAATTCATTGGCATCACGTAGGGTTTGCCTTCGTGTATGCAGCCCAGATGACCGTATCCTACTTGGTGTAGCAGCTCCTGTATTTCTTTTGAACTCATTTCATCAATATCTAACATTAGTATTTTCCTAAAAGTTTAGTTAATTAGTAGTATTTAATAGAAATAGTCCAAGCTTTACATCTGTCATTAGATAGAGTGGATATTTGAAAGTCAATGATGAGATTCAGTAACCTTTTCAGAAAGTATTAATAAAAAAGTGAGGTTTGTCACTGCTTTAATGGCGTGGCGTGCGGTACCAGGTATAAAAACAAAGACTCCAGATTCTAGGACAATCTCTTTGCCTTCAAGCGTCAGCAAGCCTTGTCCTTCAATCACGTTTACCGTGGCATTGCGAGGATTAGTATGTTCTGCGATGTGCATTCCCATCGCTAGGGACATCAGCGCATATCGGCAGTTTCCATCTTCCAGCAGAATCTTGCTCTTAAGTCCTGTCTGGGGATACTCAATCACATCCGCCCAACGAATTTCGGTAGTGTTCAATGACATTATGGTTGTGGTCATGCGATTGCTCCTTTATTACGAAAAAATTAATGTGAAACACAAGGACACTCATGGAATGAGTATCTCTAGGAATTACGGAAAGACAATTTTGGCTAGAGGCGCGTGTCCCAAAAAAAGATAGGCAGCCGATCGCAGTACACTTTCGGAGTAGATAATTTTTTGGATGTTTAGACTTGGTGCACGTTTTGCGGTGGCCTTGTAGGTCGCGATTTCCCCTTGCAAACTAAAATCGCTATGAGTGCGGTAGTGGTCATTGTCGTGCATTGCCTGGAAGATGAAGTTATAGATGGGATTAATACCCAAGGTTGTGTCATAATTTTCATCAGACACCCAGAGATGATTTTGCTGGATATCGGCAAACATTTCTGTGGCGTTGTTGTAACGCGAATACCAGGAGAATTGTACATTTAGCGGGGTGTTCTGAAACTCAATCCAGAGCCAATCACACAATTCTGCGATCGTTGCATCAGAAATTTCCGCAGCCTCGCCTTCTAGGTATAGTTTAGCCAGGGTTTCGACTTGGGATGCCCTTGCGTTTGCTTGAGTATAGACCTTAGCATTTGCGATAGGATGTATCGCCCTATCGTCAACTTCATTAACCTGAATAAGTTCATCTTGACAGTCCTTTCTCAGGGGTTCTTTGAGCGGGCTCATTTACTTACCTAATTTGTTACCTTTCATAGTATTTACAGACTTAGCTTTTGCTCTCTCCCTTTAGAAGTATCTATGAACTATCTGATTAAATTTACGATTGACGCACTCTACATTTGCTAGTGCGATCGCACAATAGCGATTCAAAGTAAAGTTAAAATATCGATCGCATCACAAATCTTCTGCCCGCTTAATTGATGCTTTTTTACCGGCAGCTACGCTAGCAACAACCAAACAGGCCGTGACTAGGGCGATCGACCTCGATCGTAAAAAAAATTGGCAAGGGTTACAATCCCAAGATTTTGCTACAGCACAAACTCATAGCTAATCTCTGTAGTTCTTCCTTTAAAATAGAGCCGAGTGCCTTCTGGATACTCCCATCCCACCTCGCCTTCTAAAGGAATCAGCATCCCATTGCGAACTGAATATTCCCCAAATCGACCGCTCCAAGGCATCGCAGTCAGCTTGTCGCGATAACGCGCTTCAGCCCGCATGGTTTCGATCGTTCCTTGAGCATTAAACCGAAACAGGAGGGAAACCGTTGTTGGAGCATCGGTGAATGTAGCGCGGGCGGAGGTATCGTCAATGGCTTCCCAGCGCACACCCTGACTGGGTAATAGTGCAGTTGGATACCAAGGCATCTCGGCAAAAAATCGCAGCAGTTCACCTTGGGCTGCTGCTGGAGTCCCCCGTACATCGGCAACGGTAAAAAGACCGAGTAATGATGCGTGTAAGCTGCCTACTCCTAACGCATAGGCATCATGAACAAAGGCACTCACGCCCGGAGCCATCTGAATCCGCGCATCCC
>NZ_JANMZH010000095.1:0-18297 GCF_031383065.1 Microcoleus sp. OTE_8_concoct_300
ACTTGGTTCTTTTGGGTCAGGTACATAACAATCTTTTCGCTACTGTTATAAATATACAGCGAAATGGCAGGATAAATCCTGCCTATCAGTTTTCCTCCCAGGTCTAAAGATGCAGGGTTTCCAACGAGGATTTTCTATGAAAATTACGATCGCACAACTCAATCCTACTATTGGTGATATCTTTGGCAACTCCCACCTAATTCTCGAGGCTGCGAAAAAAGCGGAGGTTGAAGGCGCCAACTTATTGCTAACACCGGAACTTTCCCTGATCGGTTATCCGCCGCGCGATTTGTTGATGAATCCCAGTTTCATTGCAGCCGCAGGCGCACAGTTGCAGCAACTGGCGCAAGCTTTGCCGCCGAATTTGGCAGTCATAGCCGGCACTGTCGTACCTAATGCTAATGCTGTTCAACTCGGCGGAAAATCATTGTTTAACAGCGCTGTTTTGTTGCAAAATGGCGCCGTCAAAAAAGTTTTTCATAAACGCTTGTTGCCTACTTATGATGTATTTGATGAAGACAGATATTTTGAACCGGGAGAAAACAGCAATTATTTTACTATTGGCGAACTCAAAATCGGCGTGACAATTTGTGAAGATTTGTGGAACAATGAGGAGTTTTGGGGTAAACGCAGTTACCCAGGCGATCCCGTTTCCGATTTGGCAAAATTGGGCGTAGATTTAGTGGTAAATTTGTCGGCATCGCCTTATTCTGCGGGAAAGCGGGGAGTGCGATCGGCTATGTTGCAGCACAGCGTCATCCGCTGCGGGATACCGATTATTTACGCTAATCAGATAGGGGGAAATGACGATATTATTTTTGACGGCAGCAGTTTTGCTGTGAATCGAAAGGGTGATTTGATTGAGGTATTAGCTTCTTTTGAAACTGATTTTGCGGTGCTGGAATATGACGCAGCTAAACAAGATTTAGTTGGCAGCAATCAGCAAAGTGCAGCAGGAATTGAGGCGGCGCCGTTGAGTTTTTATCCGGCGGTCGGAAATGCAGAAATTTGGGCGGCTTTGGTTTTGGGAGTGCGAGATTATGTCCGCAAGTGCTGTTTTTCTAAGGTTGTACTCGGTTTGAGCGGCGGGATAGATTCGGCTTTGGTGGCTGCGATCGCCAGTTGCGCGATCGGGCCGGAAAATGTTCTAGGGGTGTTGATGCCTTCTCCTTACAGTTCGGATCATTCGGTTAATGATGCTTTGGAATTAGCCCGAAATCTCGGTATTGCGATCGAACTATTGCCGATCGGCGATTTGATGAAAACTTACGATCGCACTCTCGCCGATTTGTTTGTCAATACAACTTTCGGGATTGCTGAGGAAAATATTCAATCCCGGATTCGAGGCAATCTGTTGATGGCAATTTCTAATAAGTTCGGACATTTGCTGCTTTCGACTGGCAATAAGTCGGAAATGTCGGTGGGTTACTGCACTCTCTACGGCGATATGAATGGGGGATTGGCGGTGATTTCTGATGTGCCGAAAACTCGCGTTTATTCGCTGTGTCGGTGGCTTAATTCTGAGTTCGAGCAGGGGAAAGATGAGGCTATTTTGGGAAAAGAACTTATTCCGGTTAATATTATTAATAAAGCGCCGAGTGCTGAACTGAAACCTGGGCAAGTTGACCAAGATTCTTTGCCTGCTTACGATGTTTTGGATGACATCTTGCAGCGGTTTATAGAACATCATGAATCTGCCCAACAAATTATCGCAGCGGGACACGATGAAGCGGTGGTTAAACGTGTAGTAAAATTAGTGACGCAAGCAGAGTTTAAACGGCGGCAAGCAGCCCCGGGTTTGAAAATTAGCGATCGAGCTTTTGGTACCGGTTGGCGGATGCCGATCGCCAAAGTTTCCTTTTATTAAACGCAAAATGGTTAACATCGACGGTACTTTCGGCTTCGATTTTCTCCTGGGAACTCTCAGCAACGATACGATGAGAGGGTTTGCGGGTAATGACACTATTCAAGGTTTGGGGGGAAATGACCGGATTTTTGGCGATCGGGAAAATGACTTGCTCGCCGGAGATGAAGGCGCTGATACGCTCTCTGGCGGGCAAGGAAGCGATACAATCTATGGAGGACAAGGTGAAGATGGGATTTTTGGCGATCGGGGTCACGATTTGCTAATAGGCGGCGAAGGCAAGGATATCTTGACAGGAGGCGCGGGGGAGGATTTATTTATAATTGAAAGAACCTCGACCGCATCTACTATTACTGAAGCCGATATAATTACAGATTTTGGCAACGGCAATGATAAAATTGTCTTGACAGAAGGCATGAAGTTTAGCGATTTAGAGCTTTCTGTTGCCGATAATCAAACTGTTATGAAAGATAAAAATTCTGGCAAATATTTAGGAGTTGTTGCGGGAAACCATAATCTGACTGAATCCAACTTTATGTCGCTGTTGGGCGGAATAGATATGGGTCAGCTTTTGCCGATTTCTGTTAACACGATCCTAGGCGATCGCGCGATCGGACTGGAAGTGGCGAAAACACCCCAAGAACAAGCCACAGGTTTAATGTTTCGGACAGAATTACCCGATGACAGGGGAATGTTTTTCCCGATCGAACCCCCGCGAAACGTGCGTTTTTGGATGAAAAACGTGTTGATTGAGCTCGATATGGTTTTTCTGCGGGAAGGCGTAGTGCAGGCAATAATTCCTAACGTACCGCCGTGTTTGAGCGAAACCTGCCCCAACTACGGCCCGGATGTTCCCGTTGACGGAGTTATTGAACTCAGAGGCGGAAGGGCGGCCCAATTGGGACTCAAAGTTGGCGATCGGATTCCCAATTTACCCTAAAAGGTATATGATTTTATCGCAGCATTCAACATTTGTGTATCCCATGAACCCTATTGAATTAAAAATAATCCCCAATCAAACTCAAGACGGTTTAGCTTACCAACATTTGCGCTTGCGAATTACAACTCAAGACGGTATCATCACACCCGATGATTTACAAGGTTTGAAACTTCCTCAAGATGTTCAATTCAGTCAAGGAGTTGTCATTGAAGGTAGAGGAGCAATTTGGTTGTACGGGTATTTAGTGCACGAATGTCATCCTGCGGCGTGGGTTGGATGTTACGATCCGCGATTAGAAGGTGCGGTGGTAGTAGCGACGCACAAGCACGAGGTATCTGTGGGACAGGTATTAAAATTGAGTTTACCGAGTGATTAAATTAGATGGTGTTGGGTAAATTACCCGCCATATTTGTAGGGGCGGGTTTTACGAAGAATCTTTCATTCACATCTACAATATTTATAAACCCGCCCTCTCTTCCTATGTAATATTTATTTGTAAAAACTCACATCTTGCACCATGCTCAAGAACAGGCAAGATGCCTGTTCCACAAGAAAATTCACTCTTTGTGGAACAGGCATCTTGCCTGTTCATAAAAAGCTTATTGAGAATGGTGCAACATCTCAGTAATAACCTACTTACTATCGCGCGATCGCCCAAAAAACCTTTAAGTTTAACTATAACAATCATAAATCATTTGTGAATTTCTTACTCCCTCCCCGCAGCTTCGGGGAGGGTTGGGGTGGGGTAAAAAATTTATGACTCCTTTAGGATTGCTATATAACAACACTTCGGACACTTTCAGGGTTCCCGTATCGGCGCTTATTCCCGGTTTCTACGAAATTTTGCGTCTAGTAACGAGAAATATAGGAATAAACCGGGTTTCATCAGTCAGTGTGCGTGCAGAACTACTTTAAAAGAGTTAGGCCCAGGCTTTCAAAAACAGAAAGGATTTACCTTACCGCCTACTCGATGTGCCAGTTACGTAACTCCTAAAAGCTATTACTCTGCTTCACCAATCAGGGTAAATGCACCCCAATCTCTGGGTTCGGGATGCTTTTTCATCATGATTAGCATTGCTTGTCGCAAGGCTTGAGCTTTATTGGGATTTTGCTGCAACTGACGATAGAATTCTGCCATTAATTCAGCAGTGGGAGCGTCGGGAACAGACCACAGAGACGTGAGGATAGTGGGAACGCCCGCAGTAATTAATGCGCGAGATAAGCCAATTACACCATCACCCGTTAATCTTCCTCTACCTGTATTGCAAGCGCTTAAAACAACTAATTCAGCATTTAATTTTAAATCTAAGATTTCGCTGGAAGTGAGGAAGCCGTCATCATTTCCCGAGGGAGCAAGGGCAATTGATCCTGGCATATCTCGGCTTTTTACTTCATTGAAGAAACCGTGAGTCGCTAAATGAATAATCCGAGCATTTAACATTTGTTTAACAATGGATACTTTCGTGGCTTGAGGGCCGATAATTGCTTGAGTGTTGAGAAGTTGGGCAATGATTTGGGCTTCCTGTTCGCTGGCTGGGAGTGGTAGTAATTGCCGCGGGGGGTTGCCGATTTTGGGCATGGTGGGATTGCCGACAACGAGAATCTTTTGGGAAGCAGTTTGTCTGTTTTTTTGTCGAGATTGGTGGGTGAGTTGCAAGATTTGAATAGCGGGAGCAATGATGATGGTATGTTTTTCAACGAGATATTGACCTTGAGCATTTTGTAGGGTAGCAAAAGGAACTAAAAAGAGAGATTTATGCGGAATGAAGATAACGTGATCGTTGGGATCGGTTGGTAAAAGGTCAGCGATCGGTTCAATTAGTAATTGATAAAGTTGTTGTAATTTTGGGTTGGCGGTTTGGGAATTAGCAGGGGTAGAGTTTGGGCGATTTGTTGCTTGTTGATTGGATAGATTATTTTCTGATGTGCCCAAAGCATCGCGAGTGCCGCGAATCATTTCTGCAAAGGCGGTATCTTGTTCGTTCAATCCTCTGCCAGTAGCAGCAGAAACTCTCGTGCGTTCCGTAGCTTGTCCTAGATTAATATTGAGAGATTTCAAGTCAACGGAGCGAAAAGTAATTTCACCAGTCGGCTTGATTACCCAAATATAGAGGGCTTCATTCCAGATCGTTGAATACTCGACGAGGGTGGCGTTTTGTTCTTTAGCAATTTGTTGTATTTGCTGGATGTTGGGCGGGTTGATGGTGAGTTGAGTAGAGGCTGAGGGGGCGAGGCGACCAGCTAATAACTCTACAAAAGCTCTGGCTCTTCCCCGCTCGGCAATTTCCAGGGCTTCATTGTTTTTCTCCTGGGCAATGAGGACTTTTTGTAAGTTGAGATATGGGCTAGTTTGCGTGTCAAAGATTGACACTTTCTTGGCATCGTCTAACCCGGCTCGGAGAGATTCTGAAACTTTGATGCTATCCAGTAGAGTTTTCTCGGCTGCTGAGAGATTGCCTTGTCGGTAGAGTGCCAAGCCTAAATTATTGAGTGCAGTTCCCTCACTTTGGCGGTCTTTAATTTCGCGGGCGATCGCCAAGAACTGCTGCTGGTACTCAATGGCTTTGGTGTAGTCGCCGAGGGAAAGGTAAGCAAGTCCCAAATTTCCCAAAGCCTGTTCCTCACTTTGGCGGTCTTTAATTTCGCGGGCGATCAGCAAAACCTGTTGAGTGTACTCAATGGCTTTGGCGTAGTCGCCAAGGGACTCGTAAGCATTTCCCAAATTGCCCAAAGCTGCTGCCTCACTTTCGCGGTCTTTAATTTCGCGGGCGATCGCCAACAGTTGTTGAGCATACTCAATGGCTTTGGCGTAGTCGCCCAGGGAATAATAAGTAACTCCCAAATTGCCCAAAGCTTTCCCCTCACTTTGGCGGTCTTTAATTTCGCGGGCGATCGCTAACTTCTGCTGAGTGTACTCAATGGCTTTGGCGTAGTCGGGGAGGTTCATGTAAGCAAGTCCCAAATTTCCCAAAGCTGTTCCCTCACTTTGGCGGTCTTTAATTTCGCGGGCGATCGCTAACGACTGCTGCTGGTACTCAATGGCTTTGGCGTGGTCGCCGAGGTCTATGTAATCAAGTCCCAAATTTCCCAAAGCTACTCCCTCGTTTCGGCGGTCTTTAATTTCGCGGGCGATCACCAAAACCTGTTGAGTGTACTCAATGGCTTTGGCGTAGTCGCCAAGTTCCTTGTAAGCAATTCCCAAATTTCCCAAAGCTGCTCCCTCGCCTTGCCGATCTTTAATTTCCCGATAAATGATCAGCGCCTGTTGCCAATACTGTAGGGCAGCTTCAAATTGACTCATCTGAGCCTGCTGAATGCCTTGGTTCAACAGCCTGTATGCTTCGACTTGCCGGTCCGCAGGGTTCTGAGCCAACACTTGAGGAGGAGGGATTTTGGCTTGAGCACTAGGGATGAAGAGAAAATCGCCGCCACTCAGCGCGGCTAGAAGTGAGAGGAGTGCCGTCGATCCAATGGTTTGCAGTTTCATCGCCTTTACTTCCTCTATCAGGTACATCACTTGAGCCAATATAGCGGTTATCTACCGCATGAGGTACCATCAGTAAAGTTGATTAGCGTTTTGGGCTCGCACACACCAATCCTCTTTTATGAGGGCGAGCAACTCATAACATTTTAAGGTAGCTCAAGGCGTCGTTTAAAAACTACCCCATTCCCTAGGGAGAAGTAAAAAGTCTAGCTTCCCTTTCTACCGATGGCGGATTTTCCTCAAAGTTGGTAGGAAAAATTGATTTTATTGAACAACTGCTCGATCAAAAAAATGATGCTACTTTAAAATAGTTATGGCCCGGCTTTCAAAAAAAGGCCGGAATCAAAGTCAGTATCTGTTATTACCCGATCGCCCAAAAACCATTTAATTTTCATTAAAATTTATCCCTTCACAGGCAAAACAATCACAAACTCAGTGCCCATACCTGGCTCAGCATTCACCTCAATGCTTCCCCCATGTTTTTCTACCGCAATCTGATGGACAATTGCCAACCCCAATCCAGTTCCTTTTCCGACACCTTTCGTCGTGAACAAATGGTCGAATATGTGCTCTTTCACTTCGTCTTTCATCCCGGTACCGTTATCAGCAATTTTAATTTTAATATGCCCTTCGAGTACCTCAGTGCAAATCGTGATGCGGTTGGGATTGGCGGCAATTTCGTTAAAAGTGCGTCCTACATTTGACTCTTCTAAGGCATCGATCGCATTGGCAAACAAATTCATGAAAACTTGATTTAATTGACCGGGAAAACACTCGATTTTAGGTAGATTGCCGTATTTAGCCATCACTTCGATCTGCGGACGGTGGTCGTTTGCCTTGAGGCGGTGTTTCAAAATTAAAATAGCGCTATCAATGCCTTCGTGAATATTAAAAGGAACTTTGTAGTCTTTGTCGCCTCGGGAGAAGGTACGCAGACTCGTGCTGATGCTGCAAATGCGATCGCACCCGACTTCCATTGAATCAATCATCTTCGGTAAATCTTCCAAGAGATAATCGAGGTCTATCTCTTGGGCGTGGTCGGCTATTTCCGATTTCGGTGCATCCGAGCGATAGAATTCTAAGTGTTCTATAACATCTTCCAAACTCCTTTTAGCTTCGCTTAAATTGCCAGAAATAAACCCAATCGGATTGTTGATTTCGTGGGCGACTCCGGCGACTAAATTACCCAAAGCCGACATTTTCTCGCTTTGCACGATTTGCAGTTGCGCTTGCTGTAAATCTTTTAAAGTTTGTTCGAGCTGTTGATTTTGCTCTTGCAAAAGTTGCGCTGCTTGCTTGCGATCGGTGGCATCAACACCCAAACCAATAATCCCGATCGTCTCGCCCTGAGAATTTTTTAACTGCACTTTCGTAATTTCTAAATAGTGTTGTTTGCCGTCAACAAATCTGAGAATTTCGCTAGAGTAATGTGGCAAATCTTGGGCAAGGCAGGCGGCATCTGAAACGAGACAGCCCGCTGCCTCCTCTCCCAGTATATCTTTGTAATGCTCGACAGCTAGGAAAGCGCTCAGAGGCACGCCCACATCTTGACAAAAGGTCTTGTTTACAAACTGTACTTTACCCCTGGGATTAATCATCCAAATCCAAATCGGAGCGACATCAAGAATCGCTTGCAGCATTTGTTTCTGCTCGGCAAGCTGAGCTTCGGTTCGGCTAATTTTTACTAGCGATCGTTCTAATTGTTGGTTGTAATCCTGATATTTTTTATAGAGCAGAGCATTTTGCAAACAGATGGCTGCCTGGGAACACAGGAGATTGAGAAGTTGCAGGCGCTCGCGGGTAAAAACTCTTGCGGTTAAGCGATTTTCCAGATACAAAATGCCGACTAAGTTGCCTCCATCAAGAACCGGCCAACACAACACGCTCTGCGGTTCGTATTTGAGGATGTAGGAGTCGGAATGCCAATCATCTTTTTGAGCGATGTCCCGAACAATTACAGGTTTCAACAAGTTTTTAACGCATTCAACAATTTTGAGGGGCAAAATCTCGCTGTTTTCATCGAGTGTTGCGGAGGATAAGTCGATCGCCCGCTCGACTCCAGAATTGTCGATCACGCTTGTAGCAGCGACTTCCCATTGATTGCCGTTTGGCAAAATCAGCGCTGCTTTGTCAGCTGCTGTATTTTTCATCGCCAGTTGCATCAGTTTGGAAATCAGTCGATCGAGCTCTCTTTCACTAGAGAGTGCTTGACAAGCTTTTAGCAGAGTTGAAAAATTCCCGAAATCTGAGACGCTCGCCGACACAGACGGAGGAATGGATGGGTTGAGGGATTGATTGTGCTTGGCAGGTGTTGCGAAAGTTGCTAAGGGATTTGCAGCGAGTTTTGCTGGCTCCAAAATCGATTCCAACAATTGAGGATAGCGTTTTTCTAAGTGGTCAATTTTGGCTCTATCTCCCCAGCGGACATAGCAATCATAGGCATCTATCATGTAGACTCGCGCAATTTTTTCTCTTCCCAATGAGAGGTAAAACTTAGCAGCGAGTTCGCAAGCAAGAGCTTCTTCATTCCAATATTCGTTAGCTTTAGCTCCGGTAATAGCTCGATCGTACATTTCCATGGCTTCTGCTGTCTGCCCCAAAACGCGGAGCCATTCTGCCTCAACCAGATCGAACTTGTGTTGGTAATTGAGCGGGGTATGGTGCGCCAATGCTTTGAGTTTTTTCTGACTAGCCCCAACGCGCTTAAGGATTTGTTGGCGCTCCGTCGGTGCCGCACTTGCATAGATTGCCAAATATGCCAGCGCATCGTAAAAGTCGTGCATCATCGTTACTAGCATCGATCTACAATTCCCCAGATAAGGTTTACATACATTTACCCTGTCGATTGGCTTGGGATTACGGCTCGAATATCTCCCGAATCCGTCGCCTATTTCTGCTCGATTTTATCCCCCTAAATCTGGTCGATAACAGTCAAGATTAATAAAGATATTAGGAAGTTTCATATATTTGTCAATAACTGGGCTTTGTTCGATTTCGTCGAGAATGTCTGTTGGCTTGAGGACTATTTCCAGCGATGCAATTAACGACGGCTGCTTTACTCGATCGTATTCTCGGATTACCGCGTCGCGGAAATTTTCCACGACAATGACGTAACGGCGGGCCTAGGGTTTTATACTGCGCCCAGCAGTTGTGTCCGGAATATCGAGATTTTTGACCGTCGCGCCCTGTTGCGAAACTGCAAGAGTTTGCTAAAGCCGGGTTGCTGCTCAAGATGGCCCGCGCCCCGATCGACAGCCGTTCCAGAATCGGTGTACAATTGCGCGATCGGGCGAGATTCAGGCCTTAGCGCAGTCAAATCTACTACATCTACTGTTGCGTTCATATCGGCTGACCTCAACTCCGACATTAACTTGACAAAACTTAGTGTATCTATCTTAGGGCATAAACTGCATAATTTTCAATTTCTCGATCGCTAATTTCTATTATCTGTTAATAAACAACATTTTATACTTTGGCGATCGGGATTAAAGCCTTTTACTTACGTAAAAATTTCTGCGGTTAATCTCAAATGCGGTTAAATAAAGGCGAAATACAGTAGGAACACGACAGTATGCTGTCTCGAAAAATACAATCTGTAATAAATTAAATTTAATATAGGTCGATCGCCCCAATGGAGGCTACTATATGGAAAAATTTTTACCTTAAGAACTCAAAATATAATGTTTATAAATAATAAAGAATCCGTCCTGAAATGAGTAGCTCTCCCGTCCCCCCTAGAAAAGCACAGGGTCGTCTTCTTCTGCTGAAACCCGCCCTGGACTCTACTTCCGGGCTAATAGCCCTCGCCGGGGTTAAAACCCAATCAAATAGTAATATGCAGTAATATGCAGTCGTCTTGAGAGGACTTTAGCTACGTTCCGACAGGGGTTTTAACCCCTGTCCGAATGTAGCTTCCAGAGAAAGAAACAGCGTTATTTGAGGTTAGTCGATCGCGTCTGTCGCTCTTTCTGGCGCTCGTTGAGTTGTGTCAAGATCTCGATTCACTTTCTAGCAAATATTGTCCGAGGCATCTTCAGCGTTCTATCTTGCATCTCGCGCTGCATCATTGATATTTTCTTGGCCGCCGCTGGTATTATATCTCAGAGACTCAGTACCCTCTGATACTCTTTCTTTTGCTCCCTCGGTGGCTTCTTTAACAATATTTTTTGCTCCCTTCAAGCCTTCGCGAGTGTTTTCTTTAAGATTAGCAAAGCCTTGTTTGGTTTTGTCGCCAAAGTCCTCAGCTTTGCTCTGAGCCGTGCGAGCATCGTCCTTCACCTTTTCACCAACTTGGTTGAGTTTGTCAGGCGCGTCGTCCGCTACCCGCCGCACGTTTTCGCCTACATTGTTGCTAGATTTGGTATCGATGCGGTGCTGCGCTTGCTCTTTGAGAAGCTGAGCTTTTGCTTCTGCTGCTGTAACCTTTTTGTTTCTGGGATCGACATCGCTGTAGTCGTTCATGCCACCTTTGTATTCGGAAGTTACAGCCCCTGAAGGCACTTCTTCTCTAATTTGGTCGGCAGTTTTTGCGGCCATCACATCTGTTTTTCCTGCCGTCACATCTGTTTGTCCTGCCGTCACATCAGGGCGGCTGCAGGCCGTACTCACTAATACTAAAATGCCAGCCAGAAACACTGTTAAAATTTGTACAGCTCGAATTTTTTTCAGAAATGCAGTTAGTCTCTTCATAAAAATGCTCCTTTCTATTGTGATATGCTCAAATGCCTGGTGGCTTTGTAGATGGCTACCATTACAAAATTAGCCACTTAAACACTTTTTTAAGTATACGAATAGAAACAGGAGCTTTTCATCTATCCCAAGTTACATTCCTCAAGTTATAGCGGAAGGAAGAAGGAAAAAGGAAGAAGGAAAAAGGAAGAAGGAATCGACAATCCTCCATCTTCTAGCAATTATTAAAAGTCGCCACACCCCGCGCCGGACAAGGCAATGCCTTTCATCGTGTCCACAATCGCCTAAAAACCTTTGTATCTATCGTTTATAACCGAGTCTAGATCCCCCTAAATCCTCCTTAAGAAGGCGGACGAAAGAACACTCATGTCCTACCCCCTACTCCCTTTAATAAGGGGGAGTAGGGGGCAAGAATCAGGGGGGAGCGGCGGGCATAATCATTAAACAGTATACTGCTCCTACATTTAACCTTAAGTTGACACGATGAAAGGCAATGCCGTTGCCCTACTTTGCTGCGCCTTTGGTTCTCTGTGCGCGCACGATGTTGAAATGTTTTGCATTTTAAGATCAAAAAAAACCTTCCGGTCAGGAACCAGAAGGCAGTGGATGTATGATCTCAAGTACAACAAGGTCTTTAATCGCAATTGTGGCGACATATCTCGATCGCACACATCTGTCTAATGGCTGAAAGTATCTGCACAGTTGCTAAACATTTTGAATCGCTGTTTTTAGACTCTTGCAGAATTCGCCTATCGCCTCTAAACCCTGTTCTGGAGTTCCTTGGGCCAAACGTTTGACAAAAGCACTGCCAACAATCGCAGCGTCTGCACCCCATTCTTTCACTTGGCGAGCGTGTTCGGGTTTCGATATACCAAACCCGACGCCAATGGGTTTGTCTGTGATGCTGCGGAGTTCTTGCAGCAACTCTTTTGCTCGTGTTTCTAAGCCTTCGCGCACTCCCGTAACCCCCGTCACGCTGACCAAGTAAATAAATCCTTGAGACTCCCGAGCGATAGCTTCTATGCGACTTTTGGGACTTGTCGGAGCCACTAATAATGTTAGTTCAATCCCTAATTTGTTGGCAGGTTGGATGAGACTGTCGGCTTCTTCTAAGGGCAAGTCTGGTACAACCAATCCCTGAACTCCGGCACTTTTGATTTGCTGCAAAAAAGTTTCTATACCTCGGTACAAAATCGGGTTGTAGTATGTGAAGAGAATGATGGGCGATCGCAAATTCGGACTAACTTTCGCTACCATTTCCAGCACCGAATCTAACCGCGTTCCCCGCTGCAGAGCCCTAGTAGCGGCCGCTTGAATCACCGGCCCGTCAGCTAGCGGGTCAGAATAGGGAACGCCAAGCTCGATCGCATCTGCACCGTTATCATCCAAAATTTGCAGTGCTTTAGCCGTTGTCTCCAAGTCTGGGTCGCCAGCAGTAATAAAAGGAATCAATGCACATTGGTGGCTCTTGCGCAACGTTTCAAAACAATTAGAAATAGTCATTAGTTATTAGTCATCAGTCATTGGTCATCAGTCATTAGTCATTGGTCATTAGTCATTAGTCAGCGGTCATTAGTCAGCGGTCATTAGTCAGCGGTCATTAGTCATTGGTCATTAGTCATTGGTCATTAGTCAGCGGTCATTAGTCAGCGGTCAGCAATCATTACTTGGCGGTCTCTATTCATCTTCCTTAGCTTTAAGTCCGCAGTCATTATTTTACCGTTTATTGCTAATAACTAATAACTAATGACTAAGCTAATCCGCATTTAAATTGCATGGTAAAATAAATTTTTCCTCTTGTGGGGTGGGCATCCTGCCCGCCCTCAACATACAATTTAAATGCACAACAGCTTAATGACTAATGACTAATAACTAATTATCTTTTTCCTGCTCTATTTCGGCTTGAAGTTTGGCTAATTCTTCGGGAGTGAGCTCATCGAGCCGCTTCTGCAAGACAGCTTCTTTGTAATCTTGCAGTTGCTGACTGTAGGTCATATTTTGAGTAAGTGCTCGAAATAAATAAGTCACCAGCCAGCCAATCAAGCCGGCGACCAAAAACAACTGACTCCAAATCCCTGCATTCATACTGTCTAGTCCGGCGAATTGCAGTAGCAAGTAGACAAAGCCACCTGCTACAAAAAAGCCGATACTGATTCCAATTACGTCAATACGTCGCATTTAGGCTTCTATCTGCCGCCGTTTGGGCCGAAAATTCAAAAACGGAGCTAGGAGAAACATACCTGGGAAGAAGAAGAACATCAAGAAGTACATGAAGCCGCGCTCAAAAGAGCTGGCCACGTACCAGCGGCTGTTCAGGTAAGCGTAGGTGGCTGCGGGTACTACGAGGAAGTAGGCTCCTGCCAAGACGGCGTAAAGCAGTAAGGTAATATACATAGATTTGCTTTAGGGGAATAATAACACGGGTAAGTCGGTTGAGACGCTCCGCTAGCTGGTTAACTATTGTACCGCTTGGGGAGATGCAGCGCGACTTTTGGGAATTTTTTGATTGGGGGTTGCGTAAATTGGGGTTTTGGCTGTAGAATAAAAGGCTGTTGTTGTTAGTGGCTCAAATCCACAGCAGCTTCACTAGGGGGGCGTGGCGGAATGGTAGACGCTACGGACTTAAAATCCGTTGACCCGAAACGGTCGTGTGGGTTCAAGTCCCTCCGCCCCCATTAAAATTCAGGTGAGAATGCTGTTTTCCCTTGTCTAATCGCCATCTCATGTCCGGTAAAAAAACACCGATGTTTGTAGGGGCGGGTTCAACAAGATCTGTAATATAAGTTAGAGATCCTGTAAACCCGCCCTAATTGAGACTTTACGGTCTTGACTCCAGACAAACAAAAACGAAGTCTGCCCGCGCGATATTACGCCACAACTGGCAAAGTAATCACAAATTCCGTGCCCTGTCCTATTTGAGAATTTACCTCAATTTTGCCTTGATGCTTGGCAACGATTTGATAGGAAATAGCCAATCCTAATCCAGTGCCTTTGCCGATCGACTTTGTAGTAAAAAATGGCTCAAATATCTGTTGGGCACAGCCTGCTGCAATTCCCGGCCCGTTATCCCGAATCTTGACGGTGACAGTATTGTCTGCGGTAACTGCCGTGCTAATCCAAATGGTTGGCGAATACCCTTTGTCTCCCTTTTTCACCTCCTCCAACGCATCTATTGCATTGCCGATCACGTTCATAAATACTTGATTTAGTTGCGCTAGAGAGCACTCAACCTCAGGCAACTTGCCGTATTGTTTAATAACTTGAATACCTTGTTTGAGCCGGTGATTGAGAATTACGAGGGTGCTGTCTATTCCTTCGTGAATGTCGGCTGATTTCATATTTCCGTCGTCCGATCGCGAAAAATTGCGCATGGATACGACAATTTCATGAATGCGATCGGCTCCCATTTTCATCGAAGAGAGGGTTTTTGGCAAATCTTCTCTGAGAAATTCGAGTTCAATGTCTTCGATGCGCTCTAGAATGGCATCTGGTGGGTTGGGATAGTATTCTTGATAGAGAGTTACCAGATCTGCCAACTCTTGGATATATTTGTTGGCATAGTCAATGTTGCCACTGATGAAGTTGACGGGATTGTTGATTTCGTGGGCTATCCCTGCAACCATTTGACCGAGAGACGACATTTTTTCGGTCTGAATTAATTGGGATTGAGTGTGTTTGAGTTCTTGTGTATAATCGCTAACTCGCTGAATCAATTGATTGAAAGAGACTGCTAAAACTCCGATTTCGTCTTGGGTTGTGACTGGTACTTGCAGGTTAAAATTCGATTCGCGAGCGACTTGCTGAGCGACATTAGTGACGGTTTCGATGGGTTGGGCGATCGCGCGGCTGGTTTTGTCCGCCAGTACGACGGCGATCAGTGCTGAAATTAGCATACTCCCGAGAATAATTCGGTTACGCAAATCTTCAGCTTCTTCTAATGCTTGGGCCCCTTGCTGCTTATGAATTTCTACTGCAGAAATTAGCTCGGTTAAACTCTGAGCAAGGTTATCTAGTACGATCGCCTCTTGGCCGCTGCTAGTCCTCAACATTTGTAGCTGTGCGAACTCGAGGCTGTTGGGCTGCAAATTCCAAACTTCCGCTTCTTTTAACTGCAATTTAATTAGCTGACCGTAGTAATCAATGACCCTGGCAGAGTTATGCAATATAGCCTGAAATTCTGCCTCTTCTGTTGCTAGTTTATCGGGATTTTGTCGTGCGAAAGATTCAATTTCTGCAATCAGGATTTTCGCCTGATTGATTTGCCGGAAAAACCTATCGTGTTCGTACTGCAGCCACACAGTGTTTCCCAAAACGGTCGGGAATCTCGCCGCGTGCGATCGGGCTTCAAATACGGTATTTTGCAAATTTTGCAGCTGTTGCTGCTGCTGTTGGGCAACATTTACCTGAACTAAAGCTTGCTTGCGAAAGTAGTCTCCCAATCTCTGTCCCGCAGCAGTTCCCAAAATCGCTATGCCGATAGCTAAAGCATAACCGTAGCTAATTTTTTGGCCGATCCGCAAATGGTTGAATCGTCCTTTTAGCCAGCTTAGATTAATAGTTGAATGTTGTAACAAGGTTTTTTTAGCAGAGTGCTATTGCTCTACTTTGCTATCTTGGGGCTGAGTGTTGTTAAATAATAACATTAGAAGTTCCTCCCAAACGAATCAAAAGTAATTGAGCGAAGAAAAGCAGAATCCACTTATGATGAAGCCCGAAAGCAGTTTTGAGTGTTTAATTTTGACTTTTGAAATCTTTAATTCACAACTCAAAACTCACAACTCCCAACTCAACGCTTACCCTAGTATCTCTGTTTTTAGACTAGAGGGTTTGTGATCTATATCAACCATCTATGTGATTATACGCAGATTTACAAAACTTATGATACAGCGATTAGTATTTGTAGTAAATTGGGACACAAGGCCCCACTAATAGTTCTCCCCGCTTTTCTTTTTCTGCCATTTCTAGGTTTAATTCTAGCACTTTTGCTAAAATATCGTCGCTGTCAATAAATCCCTAAGCTGGCATTACTTGTCGATCGAGTTGAGCGTGGAGTTTAAAGAGCTGACTGGTTGGTTCTTCAAAAAACTTATTGTAAAGTTGAGTAAGTCCCCACTGTTTTGTTAACATTTGTTAAGTGCTGTACAGTGAAGTAGTAAGCTCGAAGCGCGATCGCCTTTCTCCTTCCTAAACCTTTGCCATTTTAATACGGTAGCAGGTTCAATATGACTTAAATTATTCAGTTGATGATTATGTTATATTGGCAAAGAAATAAAAGCAAAATACTTCCTTAGCCCGCCAGGGACTTAAGTCCCTGTCTAATTGCAAAAGTCGGTTTCAACTAAGATGTTGCACCATTCTCGCTTAACAGGCTTTCCGGCCTGTTCCACAAAGAGTGAATTTTATTGTGGAACAGGCCGGAAAGCCTGTTCGTCGGACTGTCGGAGTCTCGGACTGTCGGATTGCATCAGTGACCGATCATCCAAGGTCGTCCCCCTCGGTGTTCCCGATTCCGCTGCGGTAATGGTTCCTCAGAACGCTTAATTACCTGCGGTTCCCGATTTTCTTGACCTTTCAACCGCAGCTTTCCAGTTAGAATCATCGGCGGCGAAAAGATGCGTTTAGCAACAGTTTCGCAACTCGGGCAAAGCATCGGTGTATCTGATTCTGCTAGAGGGCGCCACTTATCAAAAATGCCGCAAGTTTCACACTTAAAATCGTAAAGAGGCATATCAATTTTTGATGGTAGATTTGGATGCAATGAGTAGGCCCAGCCCAGCGCCCGCCTTACTAATTTAGAACTTACGCAAGAAAGAAATTTTTCCACTATTTGTGGGGGTAAGGTGCGCTTCGGCGCCCCCTACAAAAGCGAGTCCGTGCGTAAATCCTGTAATTAAGATGGCAGAATATCCATCTCGAAAATTTCTGTCGGTAAAGCAATAGTGCAGCAAGCATTGGGAATATCCACAATGCCGCTGATGCGACCTTCAACCGGAGCACAGCTTAACAGCAAATACGCTTGTTCTCCGGTAAAACCAAACTTTTTTAAGTATTCGATCGCATTCAAACAAGCTCGGCGATAAGCAACGTGAGCATCCATATAATACTGCTGACCAGTAAATTCATCAACAGAAATCCCTTCAAAAACCAGGTACTCAGAATAGCGGGGCTCCACCGGCCCGGGTTTGAAAATCGGGTTGACCATCGCGTATTTATCCATGCCGCCTTTGATAATATCAACGTGGAGGTCGATGTACCCCGACATTTCAATTGCCCCGCAGAATGAAATCTCCCCGTCTCCTTGAGAAAAGTGAATATCTCCCATCGAAAGTTTCGCGCCTTCGACATAAACCGGGAAGTAAATTCTCGAACCCCGCGACAGGTTTTTAATATCGCAATTGCCGCCGTGTTCGCGGGGAGGAACAGTGCGCGCCGCTTCGGCCGCCACTCGCTCGAATTCAGATTGTTTCAGCGACCCCAAAATTGCATTTTTGGAGTTGGGCAGTTCTGCTAAAGGTGGCACTCTAGCGGGATTTGTTGCTACTAATTCCGCTTCCCGTTTGTTCCATTTATTCAACAATTCAACAGAAGGAGCACAGCCGATTAAACCCGGGTGAGTAATCCCGGCAAACCGCACTTTTGGTATATGTCGGGAAGCGGTATAAATTCCCTGAAAATCCCAGATTGCTTTAGCAGCAGTCGGAAAATGTTCAGTCAAGAAACCGCCGCCGTTTTCTTTAGCAAAAATTCCCGTAAAACCCCATTCGTCCCCTTGCAAAGCCCCGATGTCGAGGATATCGACTACTAGAATATCCCCTGGCTGCGCGCCGTTAACATAAATTGGCCCGCTCAAAACGTGAACTACTGTTAAGTCTACATCGCGAATGTCGTCGGGACTGTCGTCATTTTTAATTTGTCCGTCTGTCCAGTCTTTACACTCGATGCGAAATACATCGCCGGGATTGACGGAAACTACTGCTGGAATATCTGGATGCCAGCGGTTGTGACCGACTAATTCCTGTTCTGACATCGGTTTGGTCAAGTCAACTTTGAAGAGAACTTGAGGCATAGTCTGCACTCCTGTAGTTACTAATTTTTACATGGTACGCGCATCTTCGCCGATCGGATAGTTGATAAATGTAAATTATTATACGAATAAATGCAGAAACCAAAAATTTTTCAGATAACGATTATCATTATTTATAAAATAACCGAGCTGCGCCGCAGTCGTGCTATGTTTGTGATAGTAGACCTCTTGCAAAAATAACTAGGACGGGCAAGATGCCCATCCCACAAGAGTTATTTTTTCTTGTGGGATGGGCA
>NZ_JANMZH010000116.1:0-2178 GCF_031383065.1 Microcoleus sp. OTE_8_concoct_300
TTGGGTCGCGTTTGCCAATTGTTTTGTATTCAGGAAAAAGACCGATCGCCCTGACTTCTTCCTGCCTTTACACTAAGCGGGCTAGTGAGTAAGATTGAAGCAAATACAAAAGGGCTGGCTATGTTCGATCGCACTCAATGGTTTTTGGCTGGTATGTCGATCGCACTTTCGCTTCAGTTAAGTCAGCCCGTGGCAGCGGCCGTGTCTGTTGGTAAAGTCGTACAAACAGCACAAACTAACAGTAGCAAGGCTGCTGTAAAAGCTTTAAGAGAAGGACTACAACTCTACAATCAAGGAACGGCGGAAGCTTTAAAAGGTGCGATCGTCAAATTTGAAGAAGCATTAAAGCTGTATCGAGAAGCGGGCGCCAATGAAGGGCAAGCACTTAGCCTCTTTGGTCTTGGCAGAGTCTACTATGATTTGGAAGAAAAGCAGAAAGCGCTAGAGTATTACAGCCAGTCGCTTCCCCTGTTTCGGGCACTCGGCGATCGCGGCGGGGAAGCGAACACCCTCACCAGGCTCGGTGGTATTTACTCAGAATTGGGAGAAAAACAGAAAGCGCTAGAGTATTACAGCCAGTCGCTTCTCCTGGAACGGGCAGTAGGCGATCGCGGCGGGGAAGCTACCACCCTCAACAATATCGGCAATGTCTACTCCGATTTAGGAGAAAAACAAAAAGCTTTAGAGTATTACAGCCAGTCGCTCCCTCTGAGTCGGGCAGTAGGCGATCGCGATGAGGAAGCTACCACCCTCAACACCCTCGGCTTAGTCTACTCAGAACTGGGAGAGAAACAGAAAGCGCTAGAGTATTACAACCAATCCCTTCCCCTGAGTCGGGCAGTAGGTAATCGCTCTGGGGAAGCTTCAATCCTCAACAACATGGGCTTAGTCTACTCAGACTTGGGAGAAAA
This sequence comes from Microcoleus sp. OTE_8_concoct_300, assembly GCF_031383065.1. Lineage (NCBI taxonomy): Bacteria > Bacillati > Cyanobacteriota > Cyanophyceae > Oscillatoriales > Microcoleaceae > Microcoleus > Microcoleus sp. OTE_8_concoct_300. The sequence continues at coordinate 912 of NZ_JANMZH010000116.1, forward strand.
ACAGAAGGCGCTAGAGTATTACAGCCAGTCGCTTCTCCTGTTTCGGGCAGTAGGCGATCGCGGCGGGGAAGCCAACACCCTCCACAACATCGGCGGTGTCTACTCCGATTTAGGAGAAAAACAGAAAGCGCTAGAGTATTACAGCCAGTCCCTTCCCCTGAGACGGGCAGTAGGTGATCGCAGTGGGGAAGCTGCCACCCTCAGCAATATTGGCAGTGTCTACTCAGATTTGGGAGAAAAACAGAAAGCGCTAGAGTATTACAGCCAGTCCCTTCCCCTGTTGCGAGCAGTAGGCAATCGTGGTGGGGAAGCTACCACCCTCACCAGCATCGGCAATGTCTACTCAGATTTGGGAGAAAAACAGAAAGCGCTAGAGTATTACAGCCAGTCGCTTCCCCTTTTTCGGGCAACCGGCGATCGCCGTGGGGAAGCTGCCACCCTCAACAACATTGGCGGTTTCTACTCAGAAATGGGAGAAAAGCAGAAAGCGCTAGAGTATTACAGCCAGTCCCTTCCCCTGAGTCGGGCAACCGGCGATCGCGGTGGGGAAGCTACCATCCTTTTCACCATGGCTTTTGCCAAACGCGACCAAAACAATCTTACCGAAGCCCTCAACGACATTGAAGCCTCTATCAAAATCATCGAAAACCTCCGCACCAAAATAGCCAGCCCAGAACTCCGCAGCTCATACTTTGCCACCGTACAAAACTACTACGAATTCTACATCGACCTGTTAATGCAACTGCATAAAACTAATCCTAAATCCGGTTACGATACAAAAGCCTTAGAAGCCAGCGAACGTTCGAGGGCCCGCAGCCTCCTCGAACTCCTCCAAGAAAGTAACGCCAACATTCGCGAAGGTATTTCCCCCGATTTACTGCAACAAGAAAAGAGCTTGCAACAGCAACTCGATGCCATTGAAAAGCAGCGCATCGAAGCAGTCAGCAGTCCCAACCCCAATCAAACTAAAATCGCTGAAATCGACAAACAGCGCCTCGCACTTTTGCAACAATATCAGCAAATTCAAACCGGGATTCGTACTGCCAGTCCCCGCTATGCTGCCCTCACCCAACCCCAACCTTTAACGCTGCCAGAAATCCAGAAACAGATTCTCGATGAAAACACTATTTTATTGCAGTATTCCCTCGGCGAAGCTCGCAGTTATTTGTGGGTTGTAACATCAACGGGACTAACTAGCTATGAATTGCCAAAACAGGTTGACATTGAAACAGCAGCAACAGCTTTCCGCACAGCAATAACTAGCAGA
>NZ_JANMZH010000117.1:0-1938 GCF_031383065.1 Microcoleus sp. OTE_8_concoct_300
TTGGGTCGCGTTTGCCAATTGTTTTGTATTCAGGAAAAAGACCGATCGCCCTGACTTCTTCCTGCCTTTACACTAAGCGGGCTAGTGAGTAAGATTGAAGCAAATACAAAAGGGCTGGCTATGTTCGATCGCACTCAATGGGTTTTGGCCGGTATGTCGATCGCACTTTCGCTTCAGTTAAGTCAGCCAGTTGCAGCAACCGTGTTTGTTGGCAAAGTCTTACAAACAGCACAAACTAACAGTAGCGAGGCTGCTGAAAAAGCATTAAACGAAGGAGCACAACTCTACCAGCAAGGAACGGCGGAAGCAAAAAGAGGTGCGATCGTCAAGTTGGAAGAAGCATTAAAGCTGTATCGAGAAGCGGGCGACAATAGAGGGCAAGCACTTAGCCTCCTTGGTCTTGGCAGAGTCTACTCAGATTTGGGAGAACAACAGAAAGCGCTAGAGTATTACAGCCAGTCACTTCCGCTTTTTCGGGCAACCGGCGATCGCCGCGGGGAAGCCGTCACCCTCAACAACATCGGCTTAGTCTACTCAGATTTGGGAGAACAACAGAAAGCGCTAGAGTATTACAGCCAGTCGCTTCCCCTGCGTCGGGCAGTGGGCGATCGCGGCGGGCAAGCTAGCACCCTCAACAACATCGGCGGTGCCTACTCAGAATTGGGAGAACAACAGAAAGCGCTAGAGTATTACAGCCAGTCGCTTCCTCTGAGTCGAGCAGTAGGCGATCGCCGTGGGGAAGCTAGTACCCTCAGCAACATCGGCTTAGTCTACTCCGAATTGGGAGAAAAACAGAAAGCGCTAGAGTATTACAGCCAGTCCCTTTCCCTGAGACGTGCAGTAGGCGATCGCCGTGGGGAAGCTTACACCCTCACTGGCATCGGCAGTGTCTACTCAGCCTTGGGAGAAAAACAGAAAGCACTAGAGTATTACAGTCAGTCCCTTCCCCTGTCTCGGGCAGTAGGCGATCGCAAGCAAGAAGCTACCACCCTCAACAACATTGGCGGTATCTACTCAGCCTTGGGAGAAAACCAGAAAGCGCTAGAGTATTACAGCCAGTCCCTTCCCCTGTCTCGGGCAGTAGGCGATCGCAAGCAAGAAGCTACCACCCTCAACAACATCGGCCTAGTCTACTCAGAATTGGGAGAACAACAGAAAGCGCTAGAGTATTACAGGCAGTCGCTTCCCCTGAGTCGGGCAGTAGGTGATCGCGCTGGGGAAGCTACCACCCTCAACAACATAGCTTTTGCCAAACGCGACCAAAACAATCTTACCGAAGCCCTCAACAATATTGAATCCTCTCTCAAAATTATCGAAAACCTCCGCATCAAAATTGCCCGCCCAGAACTCCGCAGCTCATACTTTGCGACAGTACAAAACTACTACGAATTATACATCGATTTGTTAATGCAACTGCACAAAACTAATCCTAAATCCGGTTACGATACAAAAGCCTTAGAGGCCAGCGAACGTTCTCGCGCCCGCAGCCTCCTCGAACTCCTCCAAGAAAGTAACGCCAACATTCGCGAAGGCATTTCCCCCGATTTACTGCAACAAGAAAAGAGCGTGCAACAGCAATTCGATGCCATTGAAAAGCAGCGCATCGAAGCAGTCAGCAGTCCCAACCCCAATCAAACTAAAATCGCTGAAATCGACAAACAGCGCCTCGCACTTTTGGAACAAAATCAGCAAATTCAAACCGAGATTCGTAGTGCTAGCCCCCGCTACGCTGCCCTCACCCAACCCCAACCTTTAACACTGCCAGAAATTCAGAAACAGATTCTCGATGACAACACGATTTTATTGCAGTATTCCCTCGGCGAAGCTCGCAGTTATTTGTGGGTTGTAACATCAACGGGACTAACTAGCTATGAATTGCCAAAACAGGTTGACATTGAAACAGCAGCAACAGCTTTCCGCACAGCAATAACTAGCAGA
>NZ_JANMZH010000146.1:0-6039 GCF_031383065.1 Microcoleus sp. OTE_8_concoct_300
TTCACACTTGCTCCTGAATCGGCTGTTAGGTCGATCGTCCCCTAACTTCTATCTTAGGAAGGGTTTTGCGATCGGGGGTGGAACTTTAGGTGAATTTTAGATCCACATCGAAAATTGAGGAGTTCGATCGAGTGTTGAGTCGGGAATTGTATCCAAAATCACGAATTGTTTGATTAACCGCAGAGGACGCTTAATGTTGGGAATATCTCATGGGCGATCGAAACAAATTTTGTGATTAAGTTATCAATCACACTTTGCAGAGCGAGTCCGATCGCGAAACTTTAAGACAACAAACTTTCAATAATTATTGCCCAAATTGGAAGTTTGTTAGATATGTGGTTTTTGATTTGAGTTAAACCTCGATCGAGTTTGACATCAATAGAGTTAATAGTCTTAGCCATCAACATTACATTCTTATCAATTTGAGCATCGTAATTATATACTAAATGGGTAATCGGAGTTTTTTGTTTATGAATATCCTTAATAATATCCGAGCAATCTGCTTTGAGCAGCCAAGAACTTATATACCGTTTGTAATAAAAATCAAAATCAACTATTTGACCAGATAATTTTAAGTAACTTCCAGAAACAATGAATAGAGGAGATACTCGTCTCCATAAGCTACCAAAATCATGAAACTGATCGGTATTTGCTTCATTCTCGTAGTCAAAATATTGCGTATAAATAGCCATTTGATCGGAACCCCACAAATAGCCTTTTTGATTTAGTAGCATTTGCGCTCGGAATAAATAGTTATAAGACTTTTGCGTAATTAATAATCTGCTTATGTCTATTTTATCATTATCTATGATGTAATCCACATATCTTAGATGTAAATCTAAACATAATTGCACAGTCCCCCAAAAAATAGCATTTTCCTGCTGTTCTAAAACTCCTAGTCCTTCTAACATAGGTAGTGTATAAAAATAGAAATATCGTTGGGCGGTTTTTTGATCCTCCACATCTATTAACAAATTTCGATCTAAAGTTAATTTAGAATTCAAAATCTCTTTTTCTAAATCAAGAATATATTGTAAGTCTTTTTCTTGAATATTGTTGATAATTTTTTCTACAAGATTCATTATATTAATCCTCGTTTAATTAAAACTAAATTATACATTTTATACGCTCCCTAAAGTGTTTTTGATAATCCCTATTTTGTCAATCAAGTATCTTTGGAGAAACTAATTAAAAATGGAATCTCTACTTCATGTTTGTCACCTTTAGCAAAATAAGCACTGATCTGAGAATTGTCTCGGTAAACTCTAATAATATTCCCCTCAACAATACAAGTATCACCTTTAATTTAGTGTAATTCCTAGCCTTCACATGATTGATTCAATATTGTATGGTTGTCATTATTTGCCCAATCAATAGATACTTGAAGTGGCAATGTTTGTATTCCGACTAAATTAGGATTTGCCGCTTCCCATTTCTGCTGATGTTCTTTTAATTTAACGTCAATCAGTTGTTTTTCTGTTTGAGAGATTTCAGGTTCAACTCGATTGATATTTTCTTTTATTGCTTCAATCAATGCTTGACCAATTAAAGAAAATACTGCATTTATTTTTAAAACTTTAAGTGCAGTTAGCAGTTGTTGTTTAGCAGCATACACTCTTTGTTGTAAACGCTTTTCTTGTAAAAGAGGTATATCTGTTTTCAAAATTTTATGCTCAAATTCTAAAACAGCTTGAAAGACATAAATTCCCTGCAAAATACCACTGAGAGGTCGAGGATCGTCACGCCAAGGAGAATAATAAATTGCTTCAAGACTACCTTCTACAATGATTGGATCTAAATTCAATAAAGCATTAAGTTTATGATGATGATATTCATGGACTAAAGCTTCTACTATTACTGAGGTATCTGACATCCAAGATAAAACGAGAAGTCCTGGTATTTCTCGAAATGTCTGACTTCTATGAACATCAATAGCATGAGAATGTACTGGAACTAAAGATTGTACTCCGATGAAAATTTCACTTGCTAATAAACTTGAACAACTATCTATCAAAAACCAAGCTTCCTCTAAAGTAGATAGCCATTTAATAGTGGAAGTTGGTGTTAATTCCTCAAAATTCAAATCATAGCGACCACCTAAACGTAGATCGCTATCAAAAGCATTTAATTCAATGCCATTATTGAGATGAGGTATTTCATTTTGAATCATCTCCAAATTTTGATTTCTATCTGTATAAATATTAAAACTATCATTATTTGTGGTCACAAAACGCAATCTTTGAAAGGCAATATGTTGAGGATGCTGTAAATAAATTCCGGTTCCGGCTATGGCAATAATTCCAGCATGATCGGTATATAAAAAACACTCAAAATTTTCTATATTGTCATATTTTGCCATTGCTAAAATAAACTTTGGAAAAAATTCCAGATGAAACTTAATGTGCATTTCTGGAAACAGAATATGAGCTTTTTGGTTAACTAATTGCCAAGCTGTATCTAACCAAACACTAAAAGATGGATAGCGTAAAATCTTTCTTTGGGCATTTTTAGAAAATGCTTTTATTAACTCAAAAGATTGAGAAAAGTTGGTTAAACCATCAATTAACTTAGGTGATTCTGATTGCAGTTTTTGGGAGAGATTACTTAACCTTAGCAAAGTTCTATGATATTCTGCTAAGTAAATTACTTTAACTAATGGATCCGAAGCCCCGGTAGGAGAAACTAAGTTTTTGATGGTATTAATATCCAGCTCGATCTTCATTGCACTAACCCTAATTTAATAAGACAAATTTTTGACTAAACAGCAGGATTTTTTTTCTTCTTTATTGTTTGCATATCTTCAATTACTTGTCCGCGAATTGTAGTAATCATTTTTTTGAGATCGGAACAATACACTGATGGATTATGAAAGTAATTTTCGCTAGAGTATCTATGGGGAAGATAACCACCACCACAAACTTTAACTAAGTTACATTTTTGACAAGTTTCGCTCAAGTATTGCCACTTTTCTTGACGTTCAATGACTTTTTGTGACTCAAAAATTTCATCAAAACTGTGGGTAAATATATCCATTCCTAACTTGGTAGCTTCGGGATAAGTAACTTTCAAAGAATCAACGGCTTCAATATCACCGTTGGTTTCAATAACGGCAAAATCAACAGGGCTTAAACCCCATTCTTCTGAATTTCCTTGCAATCCTAGCATGAGCAAAATAATTTCCTTAAATTTCCTAATTTTGATTGTTTGAGGTTTTTGATGATACCAAATATTGAAAATCTTAAGTAGCCAGTCTGCATAAGGAGTTACATCAAGAGATTGTTCTTTACCAAGAGGTCTTAAATCATGGTGATTTAAAGGGAATAAAAAATCAATAGAAGGAGGCTGATGTTGTGATAAATAAGAATATACAGCTTCAGGATCGTTATGTAGATCGATCACACATAAAAAACCTGCCCATATTTTCCGTCCTCGATCGCTAGTTAATAATTGAAGAGTCTTTTCCAAACTGGAAAATGAAGATTTACCTTGATGATCTAAGCGATGTAGATCGTTAGCTTCTCGATCGCCATCCATACTTAGACCTATTGTTGTATTATTAGAAATACAGAAATCTAAGATTTCATCGTTTAACAACACACCATTAGTTTGTATGCCAAATCTTAGTTTAACATTAGGCACATTTTTTGAAATAATTTCTTGAAATTTTTTGAGATAGTCTAATCCTGCTAAAAGAGGTTCTCCACCGTGCATGATTACAGAAAATTCTGATACTTGATGTTTGGTGGTATGTCCATCAATTCTTTTACCTAATTGTGTAATAGTTGCTTCTGACATTTTCAACGGTTGCTGTTGCCAACTTTGATCGCTATGCTGATACATATAGCAATAGTCACAGTTAAGGTTGCAACGGGATACTACTTTACAAACCAGCGAATGTAAGGGTGTAAACTCAGCCATAAATTATGAGATGTTCAAAAAATAAATTATGTATGCCAGAATTAAATGGCTACTATTGCTTGAGGTAACTTAGTAGCCATTTAATTAGTATTCTGTAATAGCCAGTGCTTGACTACCCCCAAGCACGTTGATTGAACTCACCATGAGAAGAATGGCTCTCATGTCGATTATTATCAGATGCTGCCATTGGATTTTGAAAATTTATTTCTAAAATATTACCAAGTGCTGTATTTTTGAGTGCATCTAAGTCACTCAAGTCAAATTCTTCAAGGTCAAGAACAATACAATCATTTTGTGAGTAAGTATCAGTGAGTAATCTTTCTTTTGCTTGTGTCATTTTAGTAATGCTCCTAAAAAATTATCAACAACGGAAAAAGCACGACTTTTTAAGCCTGTGCTTGCTTTAAGAGCCTACCAAAATTAAATATGGGACTGCGATCGGAAAAACTCGGATTTCAACGGAAGTTTTGTTACACAATATTAAGCAGAAAATCGGAAAAGATAGGAAAAGATAGGATTAAAGTCAGCTATAATGGGTGAAACCTTTACCCTCTGTAGCTTTTGTGAATGTAAGCCAACTGTTACAATTTGTCGATCGGCTAGTGGTTGAACGAACTGGAAAGCACCTAGATGATGTTCAAAGGGCTGTAGTTGAGGGGACTTGGGAAAGACAAACCTATGATGATATCGCCCAGAAGTGCTATGTCACTAAAAATCATGTAGGTGATGTAGGTGCTGAATTATGGCAACTTTTATCTGAAATATTGGGTGAGGATATAAAAAAAACTAATTTTCGTTCTAGCTTAGAAAGAGTATATATTGAATCATCTGATAATTCTAATATTTACCATATAAATGGCAGTAATAATAATTTTTGTCCTACACAAATATCAAATCAACTCAGCCCAAGAAATAAGCTCTATGAAACTGATATAAATACTCAATCTACATCACATTATCGCGATTTAACCGTAGCTCCTCAAATCATTAATTTTTACGCACGACAATCTGAAATTCAAACCCTTTCTAATTCGATTAGCAATGACAATACTCGTTTAATCTCAGTATTGGGATTGAGTGGAATTGGTAAAACCACTCTAGTTAAAAGGTTTGTCGATCTCAATCTACAAGAATTTGAATTAATGATCTGGAGAAGCCTAAGATTTCCTAAACCTTTAGAGTTATTTGTTAATGATTTATTGAATTCTTGTAAACAAGAAGCTAAAGAAACTCTAGATGATAAGTTAAAACAATTATTAGATGTTTTGACAGACAAAAAATGTTTAATTATCCTTGATGATGTTCATAATATCTTTGCTACTACTCAATTGGCGGGACAATATCAAACTGAATATCAAGATTATCAAAACTTTTTCACCATGATGGCAGAAGTTGAACATCAGAGTCATGTGATTTTAATTAGTCAAGAGCAATGTGCGGAAATGGAGTGTTTAGACGAGGAATTATATCCGATTAAATGTTTAGACTTGTCAGATTTAGATGATGTGGCAATTCTGAAAGGTACAGGATTGAAAAATGAGGATAGTTGGTTAAAGTTAATTAATTTATATGAGGGTAATCCGGTTTATTTAAAAAGTATTGCTATTTTAATTAAAAAGATTTTTGATGGTGAAGTTGCTGAGTTTTTAGGCGATAATAGCTTGATTATTACCAAGGATATGCAATATAATTTTCACCAGTTATTTAAGAGAATATCACCTATAGAACAGCAACTTGTTTTAGAATTAAGTAAGTTCGATCAGCCTGTATCCAGAGAATATTTAAAACAGAGTTTAGATTTATCATCAATGGATTTAATTAATGGTTTACAGTCCTTACAACAAAGGTATTTAGTAAGGAAAATAAAAGAGGATAAAATCTTGTTTAAATTGTCTTCAGTTTTCCAAGAATATGTAAAGAATTGTTGTTTAAATTTACAACCCTAAATTTGAGACTTGTGCACCTTGAGTATCAAGAGAAATCGCCCTTACATCAGCCTTCACCTCAAATTCCCCCCAAGCAGCCGCCATCGCTTTCTCAACCGCTGAGGCAGATGTCACATCAGTTAAAGCTAAAAGTGTTGGCCCGGCACCGCTAATTACCATTCCATAGGCCCCTGCA
>NZ_JANMZH010000150.1:0-5548 GCF_031383065.1 Microcoleus sp. OTE_8_concoct_300
TTCACACTTGCTCCTGAATCGGCTGTTAGGTCGATCGTCCCCTAACTTCTATCTTAGGAAGGGTTTTGCGATCGGGGGTGGAACTTTAGGTGAATTTTAGATCCACATCGAAAATTGAGGAGTTCGATCGAGTGTTGAGTCCGCAATTGTATTAAAAATCACTCAATTTTTTAATTAAGCCCAGAGTCCGTCCGAGGGAAGAAGGTTTTAACTATGTGGAAGCGATACCATTCAATCTTTAAATCGCGACCTATAGCTATCGAACAGTTCATCGATTTTCTGGAGGTCAGATACCAGCGTCCCCCGCTCATCCCGGAAAGTGCGATCGCGATCGCCCTTGAAGGAAAGCCAGTTGAAACTTGTTGTTACAGCAAATTTCACATCAGAGATGAGGATTTTTGCATGGGTATCTCCAAGGCGCTTGAGCCGGAAGTTATCTTTGTACTGACTCGCTAATTTTTGAATATTCTTCTCCGCCTGGATATCAGATTGGTACTTTTTATCATCGTTCTCTCCCAAACCGTACCCAATGAAAACTTGTACTCCCCGTTTGAGAAGATTTTCAAATTGTTGAATAAACCGTTTATCCACAGAACTTGCCCGAATCCAAGGAGAGATAATCATCAAACGTTCTTGGCTATCTTGAAGAGCCTGTTCTAGGAGTGGGCGGTGTTCGTACATCTCTAGCCAACGCATAGGAACCGCCGCTAAGAGAGAATCTAGTTTGACTTGGAGTTTCTCTATTTGTTGTTGTGCCTCTTGAAGTTGTTGCTCAAGAATGAGTTTTTCTTCCTTATCTTCAGTTCGTTCTAGAGTGTTTCGAGTTATTTCTATTTGTGCTTCTATCTGAGCTTGAGCAGCAGAAACTTCTTCTTTAAGAGCCTCAACTTGTTGTAAAGGAGCTTGAGCAACAAATTCATGCCCTAAAACTTCTGCCGCTAACTTTTGGGGTGCGCTTTCCCTCAATGCCTCTAGTAAACGAAGTTTTTTGACCCCCTTAGCACGAGCAAATGCAGCTTCATGTTCATTAGAAAGGACAGCATCGATAGCAAAGGCAACCTGAACATCATCACTGTCCTTTGCCTTATAGATTAGTATTAAGGCAGGTTGAAAAAACCTCTGCCTGCGCTCAATAGCTTTCAAGGCTAGCAGGTCTCGCTCTTGCTTGACTTTGGCTTTGCTTGCCCCCTCAATCTGACGAATAATTACCTCCACATCTTTGAGTTTGAGGTCGGACAATTCTGGTGGCTTTTTCGGAGAGGGTTCAATTTCTATAATATCCTTGTCGCGCAAGTCTTTTGGCTTGAGCAAACGTGACTCCAATTGCCCGTACCAGCGAGGATGCCGTAGGAGTCCATCAAAGTTGATATCAAATGTTCGCTCCTCTGGAACAATAATTTTGGCATCACGGAGCGTTCCTTCACCTTTTTTGGTCAACTTCCAAACTTGCATCAGAGAGTCATGAGGGGCTATGAGGTCAATATCCTCACTCATCCTTAAATTGATCATGGCATCCCTGATGATAGGCGGTTCGAGACCGAGAAACCCACCAATATCCTCTTCAGAGGATAGACCAACGTTAATAGCTTTCAAAACATATTCTTCTATCGGGGGAATCGGTTTACGGAGTTGGGTTAGAACTTGAACCGTGATTTTATAAACAGGCAAACCGACTTCTCTACAACTAACCAGGTCAAAGCCTGTACGATTGTCGTAGCGACGTAGTTCTTCTGGAGTAAGAGAAGCTGATTCTTCTGAACTCATAATTTAGCCTCTATTAGGACACAATTTTCAGGGTGACGCTCAACGTAATCCAAAACTCGGTGTAATGGATTGTCGTGTGAGGTTCTACAAAAGTGGTGATCTCCGACGATTACTAAGCCAACTTTACCTCTGGATAAAGCCACATTCAGTCGTTCTGCATCGCGTAGAAAACCCACTTTACCTTCTTTGTTAGAACGAGTCACAGAGTACACTGCAATATCAGATTCGCGTCCTTGGAAGGCATCCACTGTATTACACTCAACTGTTAATGCTTGCCAATTATTTACTTCTGAGTCAAGGTTACGATTAAGTATTTTGAGCTGTGCTGCATACCCAGTCAAAACAGCCACGCTGTATTTTTGATCATATTGTAATGCTATTTGATTTAGCTGTTTGAGAAACCGAACAATGACTTTAACTTCACAGGCATTGTTAAAGCTAGAATTAACAGATTGCTCGCGAAAGTCAGGAAGTTTTGTTGTTGTCAGCCAAGTAACTGGTTGCGGTAAAACCCTGGTAAGATTTTTATCTACATCAGGCCCGGAACTTTGAAGTTGACAATCGTAAAAGCATTCACTGACAAGATTACCGATTGGTGCTACCATTCGATGTTGAATTGTTAACATCTTGCGGCATCCATCTGGGAGTGTTCTGAGGAGTCGATCGAATAAAGTTTCTCGGATATCCTCCTGAGTAAGTTCGTATTTGTCCAGAAAATCAGAATCTCTGCTGGCTTCATCTCGGAAGGGTGGGAGTTGTTTGGGGTCGCCCACCAGTATCCAGCGGTGGGATCGCGCCATTGGAACTAATACTTCTGTCGCCGTAGCTTTTGAAGCCTCATCAACAATGCACAGGTCAAATTCTATGTCTTGAATATCTCTAGGAATTCCGATACAGGTTCCGGCTACTACTTGCGATCGCTTAATCAAAGGTGCATTGAATTTATCATTTCTACCAAACTGATCGAACCACTCCGTCTGGATACTCAGCAATTGTTGAAGCATTTTTACATCTGGATTGTTTTTCTCAATTAGTATGCTGATATAACCACTTATATCTTCCGACGATAAGCCCAAAAGTTCTTCTGTATCAATTCTACTTAACTGTTGCAGACGTTTGGCTGTTTTCTTCTGCTCATCACGCGCTTCTTTTGACTGCTGACGCAGACTGACAATTTCAGCTTCAATACTTTGAACTTCCTCTAACCTCTCCTTGGGTATGTGAGCTTTTACTACTGATTCTGGGTTTTCTGGGTCGTAATTGATAGCTAAAATTTCGTCTAAGTCCAGTTTCCAAATAGCAATCTCTGTTTTCAAGGTTTCGATCTTGGCGGCTATAGTTCCCAACTCTTGAAACATTGTTGCCATTTCACTATCCTTGTGAGAGATACCTCGCTGTGCTGACCAATCAGCAATAAACTTTTGCCCCTTGGCGATCCCTTCCTCCCGCCACTGGTTCATCTGTTCTTCTAGTAAAAGCGAATGAAGATTATCTGATACCCGTTCATGGTTTCCAAGTCGCACCAACTTCAAGTTAGGATTTTGAGCTTGAATTCGCTCTAGGGCGTTATCTAGTGCTACATGAGTTTGTGAACTGAGCAAAATTCGAGCATTAGGATTAGCTTTAAGAGTTTGCAGAACAACTTCTGTAATAAATGTTGTCTTTCCTGTACCTGGTGGACCTTCGACAATTAGAAAATCTTCTGTTGCGAGTGCAGCTTTAACAACTTCCTGCTGTGATTCATTGAGAGGTTGAACAAACTGGACATCCACCTCTAGTTTAGGAGTACGGACTTCTTCGGGATTGACGAGTAAATGGCGAATGTCTAAACGTACTGCGCGGTCAAATCGAACGGCATCAAGGGCAGTTTTTTGTCGATTTAAGGCAACTTCAGCCGCACGGGTATCAAAGCGTAGCTCACCCAAATGTGGGAGTCTGTCTGGTTCTCCAAATTTGACATAAAGAACCAATTTATCACCGATGACTTCCTCAACATCTCCTCTCAAGATGCTAAATCCATCAGTTCGGGTCACATGGCGCGGTTGTCCAGCTAGGTCATCTTCTGGAAATTCTGATAATTCAAAGGTAACGCGGTTTCCATCACGAGTAACGCTTGTATATTTAATTGGTTTCTCTCGGTTTTTCTCCCAATCTGTCTTGGCCCTGAGAATATTCCACCAAACTCGAAATATCCGTTGCTTTTCTTTTTCATCTTCTTGTTCTTTTAAGTTGGCTTCATGCTCTATAACTGTATCCTGTAGCTCTTGAATCACCTCTACGGCTTCATATATGTTCAGTGGGGTTCCAAGTTTGAACTCGTAGGGGAGAATCGAAGCAGGCTCTCGACGCTGTTCCAGTTGCGAGTAGGAAGTAGCCCAAGCATTGAAAATAACTAGGTGATTTCGTCGGTTTTGATCCACCTTCATGTGATAACGATAGGAAACACCATAAATTTCGTAGTGATCTTCACGAGATGGATCGTCTGCATCGTCCTTAAATTTATAGGGACGAATCCCACAACCAGATTCATTATTGAGATCGTCAAGGATAAGATTCTTGATCTCAACTTCAGAAGAAATCTCAAGTTCACTCTGAAGTCGGTTCAAACACTTTGGTGTAAGCTCAAGGAAACAAGGGCGTTTCTTAATTTCCCTTGTTTTTGTTTTCCCTTGAATAGCATTAAGTTCAGCTAGCAGTACCTCTGCATTGCGCTGACGCTCTTCTGGATAGAGAGAAACAGCTCGCTCGATTACTTCAAGGATTTCAGGTGGTGCATTAAACGCTTTCAGTGCGCTGGCGATACTATTATGATCTGTGAGTTCAATATTGGTCAGGCACTTCAAAACCAAGACACCAAAACTGAAAACATCGCGGGTGTAGGTATAGGAACCATCGTCGGGTTCTGGCGGCGTAAATGTACGCGATACAAAATCTTTGAGAGTAATGCTTGGTTGCAAATAGCTCTTAAGCTTGGATATGCCAAAGTCAGCGAGTTTGAGTTTACCGTCACTCCCCACTAAAATATTGCTAGGCTTGATATCCCGGTGTATTATGCTGCGACTATGGGAAAAAGCCAAAGCCTCTAGCACGGGCAACGCTACCGCTTTCCAAAATGAATCCCAACCGTCGGGTGGAGATTCTTTCAGAAGTGTTGCCAAATCCTTGTCCATCCACTCCAAGACGAGAAAATAATTACCCGTAGTTTCATCCTTGCCAGAATCGAGAAGTTCCACAATTCCGGGGTGCTTCAACTCTTGCAGGGCTTGGGTTTCACGTCTGAAAGACTCGACTATAATATCTGCTTCAATCTGCCCGTGTTTGAAGACTTTTACCGCAACTTGCCGTAAACCCTCTTTCATATCGATTGCTTGACAGACATCAGCCATCCCCCCTGAGCGGGAGTTATCCGATAGAGCATAACGCCCGTTGATGACTGGCATAACTTGGCTACCCCTAGAATATTTCTGTTCTTTTTGTAACACAGATCCCATGAAACAGGCTTTTCAGCGGTTTATGGACTGTCAATCATAGGTAGTCTTAATATTTTTAGATGATGGCGAATTTTTAAGATGCGTTTACCCGAAAGGGTACACACCTTACCAGTAACTAAGTCGAGACTTGTGCTCCTTGGGTATCGATCGCGATCGCCCTTACATCAGCCTTCACCTCAAATTCCCCCCAAGCAGCCGCCATCGCTTTCTCAACCGCTGAGGCAGATGTCACATCAGTTAAAGCTAAAAGTGTTGGCCCGGCACCGCTAATTACCATTCCATAGGCCCCTGCA
>NZ_JANMZH010000166.1:0-1533 GCF_031383065.1 Microcoleus sp. OTE_8_concoct_300
GCCGGATCAACTCTTTCTACTACCTGTTGATTGTAGACTTGTTGGGCTGCACCGCGAGGCGATACCGTAAATACAAAACGTTTGTTTAAATCGCCAGTATCGCCCAGCCAAACTCCTGTAACTGCGGCGCTTTCCGGCAGGGAAAAGTAGTAGAATACTTCTTGCAAGTTCGGCGTTTGATTTTTGTAAACTTCGTAGAGTTGAACGTCAGCCCAGTCGCCGTTTTCTTTGACTGTCACTTCTTGCGACTGTAACCATACTTTTTCCTGATTGACATTCAGCAAACCTGCTTTAGCTTCTTCCCGGTTTGATGTTGACTGTACCGCGTGTTTTACTGCTTTTGTGTCGCCTTTTTGCAGTTCCGTATCGAAGAATTCGCCGTATAGTTTTTCGGCTTTTTTCACATCAGCACTAGAGCCTTGATACAAAAACGGCGACATTAAAAAATTATAGCTATTCTGCAAAGTTTGAGCCGCTCCGTCAGGGAAAATCCAACTATTTTTGTATATCTCATAAATGTGGTTGTTTTCACCTACAGTGCTCAGGTAGCGGTAAGGAGACAAATAAGCGTTAACTAAGCCCGCTCGAATCATATCAGACTTGGCTAATAAAGTTTGACGGCTGCTGTCGTTTGCGGGGGGAGTCGCCAGCATTTTCAGTGCTGCAATTTGTGGCTGCTGCTGCAAAGCCGAGAAAATAGCCAGCCAAGCTGCTATGACTCCCAAACTTCCGATTAGCGCTTTATTTTTCCCGTATTGTGCAGCAAAACTCTGCCATATTTTCCGCCCGGAATGAATGTAGAGAAAGCCGTACAGCGAAGGCATGACAACGAATAAACTACAGGTTAAACCAAACAATATAAACGATAGCGGTATCCAAATTAAACCCCAGGCCCAGCCCCCGTATTTAAACATATCCAGAAATGGTGAAACCCATGTAAACTTAAAAAATTGAATGACGAAAAATAAGAATCCATAAAGTGTATACAATGCCACAGGTACAGCGTAATAAATCAGCAATGTTGCCGCCCAAATGCCCACTACTACCATTAAAGTGTGACATCCTAATTGCAGCCACGCACTTCGCTTTTCTCCGATTAACCTTAAAAAACGAGGCTGTTTATTATGGGAAGTTTTAGAATCTGAGATATTTTGAACATTTTGTTTTTTACCCAGATAGCCGTACAGCATTTCCACTGAAAATGCTGCTATGCACAAAACAATAGTAGCGATGATTTGAGAACTAGCTGGGGTGAGTTCTCGCAGCAGGAACAAGCGGAGCAAACACAGCAAAAATAGCGGTGCTTCTACGCCGTAAAACCAACGCATTAGCTCTAGGGGTTGCTTGCGAAAACGCCTAGCTCCTATTACAGTACATACAGTGGGTACTGCGATCGTAGCTGCCATCGTCAAAGAAAACTCTAGCGGGATGATGCCATCGATTGTCGCCAGAATTAATGTCACTCCTATAACAGGCAAAATTCCCAAGTAAACAATCGATAAAAATGTTAAATTCCAGACCCAAAAAATTATT
>NZ_JANMZH010000182.1:0-46807 GCF_031383065.1 Microcoleus sp. OTE_8_concoct_300
GCCGATTTGACTTGTTCGATACACCCTGGAGAAACTTTGAGCGATCGCCCCATGATGCCTTTAGAGAAAATTACTAATTTAGATTATAGGTTCGATCTCAACTACAAGTCAACTCGCTCAACCTTTTTGCTCAACCCTGAACTCACGTTAAATTTAGAGGACGATCGACCATCGTCCTCTGATGATTATTCCAAGATCGCTCGTCGTTGCCAGATGATTCAAGAGAGTTGGCGTTAAGCTCGTTTTAGTTCTAACGCCACTTTTGGATTCATCATCACCAGCGCTTTAGTCAGTATTTTAGGCATTGTACTGTTGTTTTCTGGGAAAGTCCTAGAAGGCAAACTTGCCACCGCTGGCGGATTAACATCAAACATTGTCAGCGTTGGGTTACTCAAGTTTACAAAAGAAACGAACGACAGACTCGATCGCCTAGCCAAAGAATTCAAAGACGACAATTAAACAAAAATAGTTAAAGTAGGGTGCGCCTTCCGCACCTGACAAATTACCAATTCAACTAATGCGCGCTTTACAAATCAAAGTAGGGTGCGCCTTCCGCACCTCACAAATTCAACTAACGCGCACCTGACAAATTCAAATTAAATTCTGCAAAAATTTATCAAAGGTTGCCCGATCGGGCATAGCACCTTGAGCACCCACTTTAGTTGTGCACAGAGCGCCCGCTGCTGCGCCCCACCGCACCGCCTCTGACAAGGACAGGCCGGCATCTAATGCAGAGGCCAAACCGCCGTTAAAAGCATCGCCAGCAGCCACAGTGTCGATCGCCTCCACAGCAAAAGCCGGTACAAAAAACGTTTCATCCGCAGTAACAGCAACAGCCCCCCGATCGCCCAATTTGACAATAACATTCTTCACCCCACGCTCCTGCAAGTGTTTGGCAGCTACAATCGCGGTTTCCGTGTCATTCAC
Organism: Microcoleus sp. OTE_8_concoct_300; assembly: GCF_031383065.1. Classification (NCBI taxonomy): domain Bacteria; kingdom Bacillati; phylum Cyanobacteriota; class Cyanophyceae; order Oscillatoriales; family Microcoleaceae; genus Microcoleus; species Microcoleus sp. OTE_8_concoct_300. The sequence continues at coordinate 928 of NZ_JANMZH010000182.1, forward strand.
CCGAAAACCGACTAACTGACCCGCTTCCACTTCATTCGGCGTCATAATGTCAATTAGCGGATAAAGTTCGATCCTCTTCGAGGGCTCCGCTAACGTCAAATCCGCCCTAGCCGGTGCTGGATCGAGAATAACTCGCACCCCCGCTTGACAAGCAGCTTTCGCAGCCTTTAGGACAACTTCCAGGGGAATTTCTAACTGTAACAGCAAAGATGTAGCTCCTGTTAAAAGTTTTTTGAGACGTTCTATATCTGCTTCACCGACATTGTTATTCGCCCCCGGAATCACAATAATATTATTTTGACCTGTCTCGTCTACCGCGATAATTGCCACACCTGAATGAGTGTTTTGGTCTATTAATACATTGTCTGTACTTAAACCATAAGATTGTAAATTAGTCAATAATTCTTCAGCAAATTTATCGTTGCCGACGCGGCCGATGATGTGGGTAGAAGTGCCGAGACGGGCGGCGGCGACGGCTTGATTTGCTCCTTTGCCGCCACCGGCCGTGAAAAAATTGCTACCGATAATAGTTTCCCCTGGTTGCGGCAACCGGGGAGTTTTTGCTGCTAGGTCGATGTTGATACTGCCGAATACGATGATGGTCATAATTTAAATTGGGAATTGGGCATGGGGCATGGGGCATGGGGCATGGGGCGTGGAACCTTATAGAATTGGGAATTGGTAATAGGTAGCAACTCGCAAATAACTCATAACGAATAGACATCTCCCATAATTATCGTGGAACAGGCATCCTGCCTGTTCAAAATCTGCTTTTTATGAGAAGTTTAATAACAACAAATAACAAATAACAACAGTCAACAGCCAACAAACAACAGTCAACAGCCAACAGCCAACAGCCAACAGTTAACAACCAACGGCCATCAAACGTGCTAGAACAGTTATGGTCTTCACCGGTCAATTCAATGGCTGCAATTACTCTCGATCGCAATCCCTGTGTCCTGCTAGTTGAAACAGACGAAGTTCTCGCCGGACACTTGAGTCTCGACTTAAAATCCTCCGGCTACGAACCGGTAGTGGCTTCTAATACCGCCACCGGCCAACAGTTAGTCCGTCAATTGCAGCCAGCTTTGATTGTAATTGACCGGATACTTGGTCCTGAGTCGGGGCTGTCACTGTGTTCTAACCTCAGAAGTATGGGCAATCGGGTGCCGGTGCTGCTATTGATCGGTCGTGATACAGTTGACGATCGCGTAGCTTGTCTAGAAGCTGGCGCGGATGATTATTTTCTCAAACCTTACCGCACTGAGGAGTTTTTGCAGTTGGTGCGCTTGTATTTGCAGCCCGATAACACCAGCAACGAACAATTGAGGTTTGGCGATTTAGTTTTGGATTTGGCCTCTAGGCGGGCCCTGCGCAATGGACGGGCGATCGACCTGACGATGAAAGAATTTGAGCTGCTAAAGTATTTGATGGAACATCCCCGCGAGGTTTTGACTCGGGAACAAATTCTGGAAAATGTTTGGGGTTACGACTTTCTGGGCGAGTCGAATGTGATTGAGGTTTACATCCGCTATCTGCGGATTAAGATTGAAGATGAGGGCGAAAAGCGCTTGATTCAGACGGTGCGCGGTGTTGGCTATGTGATGCGCGAAGCTTGAGGCAGTCAGTTGACAGTTGTTAGTTGTCAGTTGTCAGTTGTCAGTTGTCAGTTGTCAGTTGTCATCACTCAACGCAGTCAACAGTCAACAGTCAACAGTCAACAGTCAACAATTGCCAATCTAAAATCTAAAATCTAAAATCTAAAATCATTATGAGTTATTTAGCTAATTTGCTCGGTATTGGGGTAATTCTATTTTTGCTGGGATGTTCGCCGACTTTACCTGTCGCAGATGCTGGTGCTACTGGTATTTTGACCTCGCAGTCTCCGAGGGCGACAACATCGGGTCAAGTGCTGCCGGTTTCTGCTAGAGCTCGGATAGCCGATCGCCCAATCGAACTCGAAGTCGCCAAAACAGCGGAACAACAGGCTATGGGTTTAATGTACAGAACTTCTTTGCCGGATGACAGGGGAATGCTGTTTGAGTTTAAACCGGCGCGGGGGGTCAATTTTTGGATGAAAAATTGCAAGATTTCTCTGGATATGATTTTTCTGCGGGATGGGGTGGTTGAGGCGATCGAACTTTCTGCACCTCCTTGTACTGCTGATCCTTGTCCTACCTACGGGCCCGATACTGCTGTTGATCGAGTTATTGAACTCCGGGGCGGGCGAGGTGCTGAACTCGGTGTCAAAGTGGGCGATCGTATTGAAATCGAGTTTTTCCAGTAAAACTTCCGACAGTTTCAGTTCCCTCGCGCACGAGGGCTAGAAACCCGGTTTCTTCCGATATTTCGGATTACTAAACCCAAAATTTCCTAGAAACCGGGTTTCTTCGGTCAACCTGCCTCAGCGAACTAAGTTTTGAGGTTGTAGTCTGAAACCCTTATTCTACGGTTGGCACTCAAAAAATGTCCGAAGCGTTGTTCCAGTAAAACCGGAACACAGACACAATCCCCCGGTTTCCATCGCCCAGAGCTCCGCCTGCCTTCGGAATCCCCGAAAAAATTTAGAAACTTTACAAAAATTGATTATATTTGTTAAATTATTAATGTAAGATTCAGTACAGACACCAAAAGATTTGCTACGATGTCGATCTTACTGAGTCTAGACTTGAGCTTGTTTGCGGAAGCTGTGGATTGTTGGTCGCGGGTATGAGAAGAGTCAGCGACTCGTTTCCAATCCTGAGAGACGATACTCAGCCTCAAGAGGTAGCAGCACGAAAAGAAATTCTCTGCAACTTCTGAAGTTCGAGCTAAATCTACTAAACCTATTTGAAGTAAAATTCTACGAGCCAAGTTAATTGGCCAAGTTAACTTCTGGTAGCAGGTAGGGGTTTGATCGAAATATCTAACCAATTTTGAAGTAGATTTGCGGATTCTGCATTTTGGCAGATGAAGTTAAACTCTGAACCTGGTTTATTAGTTTTAGGTAGCAGAATTTATTTCGATTCGCGCTGCAAAGATGCCGAGGTATTCAGTCTAGATTCTATCGCGCTCGCAAGTCGATCAGGCTGGCAGCAGCAAAAGTGCAAAACCTTTCGTTTTTTGGGAAAGGTTGGCTTTACAGTCGCACTGAGAATTACGTTTGGCACTTTCAACCGCCAATACTGTTAAAACAGTTATCGACGGTTACAAGACAGCTTTAAAACTGGCATATTACTAATCAAAAACATCAGGTTCCCATTAGAAAATGGTGTCCTATACAAAGAGGTGAAATCAGATGGCACCGGCTAGATACACTCGATTAATTCGATTTTTACAAGAAGATTTGGCAATTTCTCCCGCGTCAATTGCTGTCGCCGAACGTCGTGGCGGTGACAAACAGCGCCAGCGCGATAAAGACCCGGATTCCTTGCCGATGGTTCTGTGGCAATACGGTTTAGTCACTCTCGAACAGTTGGATAAAATCTTTGATTGGTTATCCGAAGCATATTAAAAGGATTTTAGATTTTAGAGAAAATCCAAAATCTAAAATCCTTTAACAACTGAGATTAGGATTCAGCCAAGAATTTGGCAGCAGCGGCAACGCCGGCACCAGGAGTATAGCCTTCATGACCCAATTCTCGCAACACCGCTTCTAAAGAGGAAATTGCTGCTAGGATATCGCGATCGGACACAAAGCCCAAATGGCCGATTCGGAAGATTTTACCTTTCAAATGGTCTTGTCCGTCGGCGAGAGCAATGTCAAATCTTTTTCTCATCAAAGTCCGCACTTTTTGAGCATCTACGGATTCTGGTGGCATAACCGAGGTAATCGCAGGGCTGGCGGCATCGTCAGCAGCAAACAAAGGCAAACCTAAAGCTTTTACAGCAGCGCGAGTAGTTGTCATCAAGCGTTTGTGCCGCGCGAAAACGTTTTCTAATCCTTCGGCTTTCATCATCTGCAATGTTACTTGCAGCCCAAAAAACATATTGACCGGCGGAGTAAAAGGAGTCGTATTTTTGGCAGCTTCTTTGCGGTATTTGCCCAAATCTAAATAATAGCGGGGCAGTTTCGCAGTTTTGTAAGCTTCCCAAGCTTTGGGACCCACGGCCACAAAACCCAAACCAGGGGGAATCATGTAAGCTTTCTGAGAACCCGAAGCAATGACATCGATTCCCCAAGCGTCCATCGGCACGCTGACAGCACCTAAACTGGTGACAGCATCCACCATAATTAAAGCTTCGCCGTGTGCTTTAACGTGGCGGTTGATGGTTTCGAGGTCGTTGAGGACGCCGGTGGAGGTTTCCGAGTGCGTGATGATGACAGCTTTGATTTGCTTCTCTGTATCTGCTTCGAGTTTTTCGCGGAAGTTTTCGGGGTCTAAAGGTTGGCCCCACTCGGCTTTAATAATTTCGGCGTTTAAACCGTAAGCTTCGGCGACTTCCGCCCAGCGTTCGCCAAATTTGCCGTTAGTGCCGACTAAAACTCGATCGCCCGCACTCAGGAAATTAATTATTCCAGCTTCCATCGCGCCGGTGCCGGAAACGGTTAAACTCAGGACGTCGCTGCTGGTTTGGTGCAACCATTTGAGGTTTTCGGTACATTCTGCAAAAATCCCGTCAAATTCCTTGCTGCGGTGGCCCATCGGGTGTTTTGCCATCGCTAACAAGGCCGCTTCAGGCACCGGCGTCGGGCCGGGAATCATCAGCATTAATTTGTTGTCCATGATATTGTCCTAAGTTTTTCTGTGGGAGTTATATAGAATAAATCAAATACGATACTTGAAATACTCACCGACCGTCGCGGACGGTGATTCTTGACGCTTCACAGGGTTCTGCTACCGAAGTAGTCTGACAATCCCTCTGCGTCCGTTTAGAGTCGTGGCGATTTCCCATCCCGACTTGTTCTATATTCCTAGAAGCGTTTTTATCTCTGTCTTGCTCAGTACCACAACTCAGGCAAAGCACTGAACGAATAGACAAATCGATTTTCCCCCATTTAAAGCCACAGTCCGCACAAACTTGACTGGTAGGTTCCCACCTGCTAATTACTTGAAACTCTCTGCCAAACTTTTCGGATTTGGCTTCACAGAGAGTTCTAAATTCTCTCCATCCTTGCTGGCTAATCGCCCTTGAAAGTTTCCGATTCTTTAGCATTCCTGACACGTTCAAATCTTCCAGAATAATCACTTGGTTTTCGTTGACTATTTTGGTTGACAGTTTGTGTAGGAAATCTTTACGGGTATCGGCAATGCGATTATGTAGTTTAGCAATCTTAATTCGAGTTACATTTCTTCTTTGAGAATCTTTGGGCTGACGGGCTAATTGGCGCTGGAGTTGGCGAACTTTTCGGTCTAACTTTTTATAACTGGGACTTTTAGCTTTTTCACCATTACTCATTACTGCCAAAGTTTTAATCCCTAAGTCAATTCCGATACTGGGACTCTTAGCCTCAATTTGAATTGGCCCAAGCTCTACAACAAAACTCAAAAAATAGCGGTTCGCACAGTCTTTGATTACTGTGACAGAGCTAGGTTTAGACGGCAATTCCCTAGACCATATAGGGTTGACGATTCCAATTTTGGCTAAATAGACACCATTGCCTTTAAAAGAAAAACCACCGCGAGTAAGTCTTGCCGACTGGCTGCTAGTCCTTTTTTTGAACTTAGGATAACCAACCTTGCGTCCCTTTCTCTTGCCCTTACAGGAGTCGAAAAAGTTCTTAAATGCTGTCTCTAAATCGGCTACAGACTGCTGTAGTGGAATGTTTGACACTTCCCCCAACCAAGCTCTTTCGATTGTCTGCTTTGCCTGAGTAATTACTATTTTCTGAAGCTCTGCGGATTTGGGCTTTTTCTCTGATTGCTTGCACAGCGCTAGAGCATCGTTCCAAACTACTCGCACACAACCAAACAACTGAGCTAAGCTCTGTTGCTGTTGGTCGGTTGGGTAGAATCGGTACTGGTATCTTGCTTTCATGTTATTATCTTAGCATAACTGACGGCATATTGACGGCATGAAAAAGTTAACTATTAGATGTTCTGATGAAGAATATGAGAAACTTGCGGAATATTGCAAGCTTACGAATAGAACGCAAAACGATGTATTCAGGGAGCTTATTAGGAAAATAAAGATAAAGCCGTCCTAGAAGGACGGGGCTTGTATCCCAGTTTCTTGGTCACGTCACGTGGGTACTCTAATTTTTTTAACTTTTAACTCCCTTCTGGTTAATTTCATTTAGAGACCAGCGATGTTCTACGGCTAAGTTCGATCGCTCGCAGCTTTGTTCTAATTGCTTTTGAATGGCAAGGGCTTTGCGCAATGTAATAATAAGTTGGTGAACTTGTTGCTGCTGCTGCGACTGGGGACTGACAGCAAACATCGTTTTGCGTTCTAACAATTGAAGTAGCAATTCATAATGAATGTACGAAGGAAGGGGGATTGGCTCCATGAAAGCTAACATACCTCAGCGAACCGACACCCCATTGCAATTGCATGAGGCATCACAGGTGAACATTAGATGCCCGATTTTTTATTTGTTTTCTAACCGTACAATAACCCCTGCTTTGCCGATCGAATATTCGGGGCTGGGTGCGTCGGACACGCTAAATTTGGCTATCGACAGGCTTACAGAATAGATTTAATTGCTTTCTGGCAAAATATTTCTATGCAATGTAGCTTTGAGTGCTATTTTTTTTTACAGTAGCGCTTGAGTCGATGCAGGCTAGAAATTCTCATTATTTACCTACTCAATCACTTTTTATCAGAATTAAGGGGGATTTGTCAAGCGGTCTCGCCTTTCACAGGCCCGGATGCGCTTCGACAAGGGAGGCTAAAGCGGCGCCTGGATCCGGCTGTTTGACCAGAGATTCGCCGATGAGAACGGCTTGGGCTCCTGCGCTGGCAACTTGAGTTAGGTCGTCGGGAGTGTGGATTCCTGACTCGCTGACGATGAGGATGCCTTTTGCTTGGATTTCGGTTTGTCGAGCGGCTAATAGTTGACCGGTAGTTTCTAGGCTGACGGAAAAGTCTTCTAGGTTGCGGTTGTTGATGCCGATCAGGTTAACGCCTTCTAGGGTTAATACTCGATCGAGTTCTTCGAGAGTGTGAACTTCTATTAAAGCTGTCATGCCCAACGTCTTGACAATTTTTACAAAGTATTGTAAGTCTTTGTCAGATAGAATAGCTGCGATTAACAATACAGCATCTGCCCCGTGAATCCGGGCGAGATAGATTTGGTAGGGATAAATAATAAACTCTTTGCAAAGTAAGGGTAAATCGACGGCGGCACGGATTTTAGCGAGGTTGTCGAAGCTGCCTTGAAAGAACTTTTCATCGGTAAGTACGGAGATGCAACTCGCGCCGTTTTGTTGGTAAGCTAGGGCGATCGCCACTGGGTCGAAATCTTCGCGAATTACGCCTTTGCTGGGGGAAGCTTTTTTAACTTCGGCGATGATAGCGGGTGTGGTTTTACCGTTTTTGAGGGCGCCCAGGAAGTCGCGGATGGGCGGTGCAAACGGGAGTTTTTTGTGAAGATCGGCTAACGGGGTGCGATCGCGCTTTTGGGCAACTTCAGCTTCTTTTTCCCAGACGATTTCTTCGAGGATGTGCTGGGGTTCGGCGTCGGGTACGGCGATTTGGTAGCTGAGGTAAAGGACGGAGACTGATGTGCTGGGGGGACGGCGGCGGATTTGAAGCATGATAGGGGGATAAAGGGCGATCGTAACAAGTTTCAACGTATTATATAATGGTTACAGTAAATCCTCCTAGCCTGAGAGCTAATGCGTGCCAGCTAAAGATATTTATCACGATACAGTTAAGCGTGCCTTACAAAAGGATGGTTGGATAATTACTCACGATCCATTTCCCCTGCAAATTGGCCGCAAGCGTTTATCTGCCGACCTGGGTGCAGAGCGTCTAATTAATGCCGAAAAAGGCACCCAAAAAATTGTTGTTGAGGTCAAGAGTTTTGTGGGACGATCGGATGTAAAAGATTTGGAACAGGCTTTGGGACAGTACGTTCTTTACCACCAAGTGCTTAATGAAATGCAGAGCGATAGAAAACTCTATCTTGCTATTTCTAAGCCTGCTTTTAAGAGCGTATTTACCATAGAACTAGGGCAAGTGTTATTAAAAAATCAAATTGTTAAACTGATTTTTTTTGATGTAAAAAGTGAGGAAATACTTCAATGGATACCCGATTGAGATACCAAGAAATTATCAAAAGCATACTTCAGGAACACGCTAAATACCGCAATACTATACCTGACGGCTATCATTCTCAACTGTTATTTGATGATGAACGGGGAGGATATTTAGTTTTGGATATTGGCTGGAATGATGACAATTACCTTCACGCTACACCAATCCACATCAATTTAATCGAGGGTAAAATATGGATTCAATATGATGATACCGAAGAAGGCGTGGCTACCGATTTACTAGCAGCAGGTGTTCCTAATGAAGATATTGTACTCGGTTTTCGGCATCCTCAAGTGCGGCAGTACACTGAATTTGGAACTGGTTTGAGTGAGAAAGATGCAGAAATTGTTGCTGAATCTGCTGCTGTGCGATCGGCCTAAGTAGACTACGGAGACTGATGTGCTGGGGGGACGGCGACGGATTTGAAGCATGATAGGGGGATAAAGGGCGATCGCAACAAGTTTTTATTATAGAAGGTCGATCGCCCTTTTCAATTTATGATAAAATGCGATTAACTAAGTATGCGGAGATAAACCGATGCAATTAGAAGACTATTTTGAATTTCTCGACCCCGATGACATCCGCATCAAAGGACATCGCATCGGCATCGACGACGTAATTAAATATTACTTAAATGGATATTCGCCCGACCAAATTTTGGAGGAATTACCGAGTCTAAATTTAGAGAAAATTTACGCGACGCTAACCTATTATTTGCACAATCGCAAGCAGATGGATGCTTATATGTTGCGGCTGGCGAAGTGGCGGGAAGAACGCTATCAGGAATGGTTGGCTAAGGAACCTTCTGATGTAGTGAAACGTTTGAGAGCAATCAAAGCACAGCGAGAACAGGAGTTACTTCTACTCAAGTGAAAATTCGTTTTTTACTCGATGAAAATTTGCCGCCTAAGCTGAAAAGTGCTGTATTGCATCTCCAGCCGGAGATAGATATTTTGCGGGTGGGCGACGCAAATGCACCGCCATTAGGAACCCTCGATCCAGAAATCATCAGCTATTTGGAATCATCGCAAAGGCTATTGGTAACGGATAACCGCAAAAGTATTCCCGGACATTTGGAGGAATATTGGGCGACGGGAGGACAAATTTGGGGACTGTTTTGGGTGCGTCCAAGTGCAAGTTTAGGCAGATGGGCAGAAGAAATTGTGATAGTTTGGGAGACTTCGGAAGCTGAAGAATGGATTGATAAATTGGATTGGATTCCATTATAAAAAATTGTTTAAAAAATGCGTGAAGCTTAGCTATCCTTTAGGGAATCGCACATTTTGCCGCTAAAATCCCTTCGCTAACCCGCAAGTCCGCCGGGGGTTGAAAACCCCGTCTCATAGCGAAAGTCCTCTAAAAGAGGACTGAAAAGTCAATTCATTATTTCGGGCTAATCTTCGTAATGATAGCGAGCTTGGAGAAAATCAATTCTCTTCTCGCTCACTAAGTAAACTATTCTATGTTCTAGAGTAAGCCTTCGCGACCACGTACCCGCATCCAAATATTTTAGGGGTTCTGGTTTGCCGATACCTGTGAACGGATCGCGCACGATCGCCTCTACTAATTTTAAAAGTCGGAGGGCAACTTTGCGGTCAAGGTCCACCCAATAGGTAAGGTCTTCTAGGAATTTAGGGTTAAAAACTGCATCGCGAAGAGGGGTTTTCTCCGGTTCTGCGGTTTCTTGTGGCGGTTGTTTACGCTTCTTCGACAAGTCCCGACTCCTGGCGCAATTCGCTGACAGTCTGAGGTTTGACTGTTCTGGCTTTTGCCTGTTTCAGGGCACTTAACAAGCGATCGGCGTTTTTGGGCGATCGCAGCAGGTGTAATGTCTCTAATAAGCTTGCCAACTCGTCAGCGGCAATTAAGGCTACGTTTTCGCCGTCTTTGCGGGTGATGATGATGGCATCGCGATCGCTGATGACTTGTTCGCACAGTTCATCAAGATTGGCCAGAGCTTCAGTATAGGTTACTTGGGTTTGTGTGAGTGACATGGTTTTTGGCTTCCCAATACTAAGGATATTATAAGGGCGATCGGGCTTCTTTTTCTATGTTTGGGCGGGAATAGTTAGTTTTGACATACTCTTTTAGTACCGGTGCAAGGGTAAAAAATGTACGATCGCCCTCCGGGATTTTTTCAACTAATGAACGCCGTCCCAAGGATTGCATCACTTTCAAAAATTGCGATCGAGATAATTGCAGATTCTCTGGCACTTTTGAGATGGAAACTGGCGCGGTTGCACTCGCTAGCCATGACATTACCTGTTTTTCTGACTCGGATAAGCGATTAAATGGCTGATGCAGTAAAGATTCTAAATCACCTAAAAATAGTGTATCATCCGACAAAAATTCCGATAGGCTGCCGTCAAACAAATCTTGAATCATTGTAGCAACTATTTTTAACCACAAGGGATTGCCTCTGTATTGTTCAATTAGTTCTGACAATTTTGCATCTTCAGCTAAACCTTTTTCTCTCAGAATTTCCCCCGCTTCAACACCTAAACCATTGAGTTGTAATGAGCGAACTGGCTGGTTGCTACCTTCTAATGCGGCGATTTCTCTAGGCTTTTCCGAAGTGAGCAACACTAAACAACTATTGTGAGATAATTCTGCTACCTGTCTGAATAGTGTGCCGTAATCTTCATATTTAGGTTGGTAATTACCAGCGAGTTGTCCGCTGCTATTTACCATTTGTACGTCATCGAGTATCAGCAGACAGCGGTATTTTTGCAAGTAGTTCAGTAGGGGCAATCCCCCGGTGGTTGCCCCATTCTCTGGGACAACCACGCCGTCGGCATTTGGGGCGGGCACGGGGGCGCCGCCCCTACTGAAGAATTGAATTATATTTGTTTTAAGTATTGACAGGGGTGGAGATGTGGCGAGACTTCGCCAGATGATGAAATCAAATTCATGTTTGATTTGTTCTACTAGGTGTACGGCGAGTGCGGTTTTGCCAATGCCGACTATGCCTAGTATGGCGATGAGGCGGGTGTTTTCGTGGAGAATCCACTGTTTGAGGGTGGTGAGTTCGGATGTGCGATCGTAGAAAATGCCAGACTTAGGCATTTCAGCTAAGAATTGACGCAATTTTGGTTCAGTGTTGCCTTTGTTTAGAGGTTCTTCATCAATTGGTGAGTTGGGTAATTTTGGGGACTGTGAACTATTTTCACAGACGTTGACGTTACCAATGTGTACACAATCTTTATTATTGAAGTTCCAGAGATTTGATAATTTTACTTGCTCCAATCTGACTCTAAAATTTGATTTATTGACTTCTTCACCTAATACTTCTGATAGTAGCTTCCATAATGCAGAGGCAATATCTTTAATGTGACCTTCACTACAGTGAGATTCATCTGCTATTGTTGAGTATTTCTGACCTTGTAAAGTTCCCCGCAGTATCACCTCTTGCAGATTGTCTAAGTGTTTTCCCGTATTGATAAAAACTAGGTCGTCGGCAAGTTTTAAGACTTCTTGAACGTCCATAGGTCGGTGGTGTAGGAGTTTTACCTACTATATCCTACTTTATCCGACTTTTTCTGGTCTGACCTACTTTATCCGGCTTTATCCGACTTAATAAGCTAAAAGAAATATTAAAAGTCCCTACTTGTTCCGACTTTTACCGACTGTACAAAACGGAAGAATTACGAAAAAATAATATTTATATCAGGCATTCATTAAGTTTATTTCAACATAAATAACATGAAAGTAAGGCTATTAATTTTGGGGCTTTGCCTACCAGTAACGATTGGTATGGTGTTGTTTTGTAACGTCCAGCAATCGAAAGCTGGCTGGAATTCAGTTGGTCGCATGGGTGTGCGTCAGTACATGACATCTAATAATAATGAAGAACGTCAAAATAGCTGGTTATTCTTGATGGGAATAGGAATAGTAGGAAATATGATAGGCGCTGTTCTTAAAAAACCATAAGCAACACCTATAGGGTTGTCAATAGGTAGTAATAGTTAAGACGGTAAATCCTGTCTACTTAAACCTTCGCTATTAGTTCTCATTATTTTTCATTTACAGTCAAGGTTCGGAGAAGTTTCTGCTTAGAAAATAGAAGTAAAAAGCTAACATGGTAAAAAAAACAATCACCCCTAAAATCAAAGTAATTTCGGGAGTAATTACTATTGTTTTTCTCGTTATTAACATCAGAGGATATGTTAAAACGCAGCTAAACCTTCCTCCTATAAACTTCAATTCTCAGGAGGAGTTGCGTCCCCCATCAGGGTACAACCCGTTCGATAATCCTTTGGAAAAAGATATGATTTACCAGCGACAGCTTGAGTCAAATCGGCAGCAATGGGCAAACAATATAAATTCTCAAATGTATGCTTACGAGCAAAACGACAATTTAATAGAAAAGTTAGATGTGCTATTTATGTTTCTAGCTATCGCTAGTAGTGGTGGCTGGATCTTCTATTGTTCTAAAGTTAAAGGTAAAAACCCTACAAATGATAGCAATCAAGAATAACCATCACTTTTAATACTTAATTGAACGTTTATATGTCCTTAAAAGCTGGCTTATTCTCGATATTAGCCTACCTTATTCGACTGGTATACAGATTATTTCAACAAACCTAATCTTTCTTCAGATGATTGCTATCCCTCTAGTTTAGTTAAGTTTCTAACATTTATGAATACTTACCCAGTGATTTTGTATCCACTTTCTATTGAGAAAGCTTTGGCAAGCTTACCTCCCGTACCAGAACCACCTAAAGTTTTTACTCCGCCAATACTTCAACTACTACCTAAGCCAGAAGAACCAGAAGTTTTTATTGAATCACCTCCTGTCAGGATAAAATTAATTCCATTATTTCTTTCTGAACTAGGAGTATCTATAATCAGTGCCTTAGTTGGTAGTGCTAGTAATAGCATTGGAGCCGGATGGACTTTTTTTATAATGTTAACATTAGGAGTGTTTGGGTTTGGTTATACCCAGGTTGAAAGCTATCCTATCAGACTTAGCCAATATCGGGAAGAACTAGCAGCTTACCAGGAAAAACGAAATAGTTATCCTAAAATTATTAAAGACTGGGAACAATTCATACATCAAGAGACAATTAAACATAAGGAGTTGCTTGCTGAATGGGAACGTCAAAAGCAAAACTTAGAAAGAATCTACCAACAGGAAGTTGAAAACTTACGAACTCCCCAAAAAGTCAGTGATTGGAGGATGGAATCTTGCAAAAAAGAATTTTCATCACTTAACCCCCAAAAGTTTGACATAGAACCAGCAGAAGACAGAAGAGGATTCACAGAATACCCTGACAATTGTCGATTTCCTAACCTGCTCAGGAACTATTTTGGTGATGATAAAATATTCATCTTAAAAATGGTAGTGTATTACACACCAGATTTTGCCTATGTTGAGCCTGAAAACAACTGGTTTTCAATAGATATTGAAATAGATGAACCATACACCCCACGCCAATATCCTAGGAATTCTCCGTTGATACCAACTCATTGTATAGGTCAAGACGATAACCGTAACTACTTTTTTCAACAGCATGACTGGTATGTAATTCGTTTTAGCGAAAGACAGGTATTTCTTTATCCTGAAAGTTGCTGCAAAGTGATAGCTAAACTAATTTATGAAATTACAGGTAACGAATCAGTTTTTAGGCGGTTTGATAAGATTCCTGACTTACAGCCAGAACCATCGTGGACAGAAGATAATTCCATCAATAAAGCCAACAGGCAAGAGAGATTAAATTATAGGTAAGTCATGCCAAAGGAACAATGCAGCTAAACCCCTGTAGTCTTTTAAATCCACGACCTGAGAATGCTAGGCACAGGGCTATGTTGTTCTGGTATTTCTGATAATTGACTTAGCTGCTGAAAGAGCGATCGCCCTTCTATTTTTGAGGTGAGATCGCTCTTTTTTTGAGTATTACTAATTCTGTTTCTCCAACACCATAGGAGATATTTATCGCTTTGGCAACCATTCATAAGACCAGCTATAGTCAGTAGGTTCTGATTAAAGTGCGATCGCTTTGTCGATCGCACTCCCACTTAAACCTTAACTGCTTCCTGCGCCTTACTTTCCATCCCCTGCAACGCTCTCAAGGCCGCCTCAACTACGCTTGTCCACTCAGAAGATTTAATATACTCCTCATCAGAAACTCCTGTCCCTAACGCCTCAAATACTAAGTCAATAGCCTGACAAACTGCTGACATCAAACGGGCTTCTTTTTCATCTTCAATAATTACTCCGATTGCCGCATTCGGGTTTTCGGCCAACACAGTATCGTCGTAAATAAAATGAACCGCCTCATCAAAACTGTCGGACTCAATTCCGGGCGGATAATCGCTCTCTAGCCAAGCTTTATGTTGATATTCTCTATCTGCCAAACTTCGGAGAATTTCTAATAACTCCTCTCTCATTTTCGGATACTTTACCATACAACTTTCTCCTTTACTAAGGTGCGTACCAGGTTTGCCATTGCAACCATTCATCTAAAGGGATGTGAGCTTCTGTGGGATTATTTTTTATCCTACCTGCAATGGGTTGACCATTTTTACCGATAACTTGACCGTCTTTTCTAAGAATAACGTGGTCTACCTGCTGAGAAGGAAAACTGCTATCTGCATCCCCCTTGTCAATCCTTACACCATTTCCCTGATTTGTTGGATCTCGCCACCGCCAACCTGGTTTCTTTTTGTTTGGCTGTGCATCGCCCCAGGATTCGGGTATTTTCTGGCTAGCTGCTTCTGGAAATGTCCAATCTTGACTTGAAATCACCTCGCACCTGGTTTATGCTTAATCCTGTTCCTAGACAGCAATTTTAGCACAGAGGATATATCGACCTTAAATAATTTATCACTAATATGAGTATTAACGATAAACTCAAGACCATCCTAACTCAGTTACGATCGCACTTCGAGCAACTCTACGGCGATCGCCTCACCCAAATGGTGCTCTACGGTTCCCAAGCCAGAGGCGATGCACGCCCAGACTCTGACATTGATATTTTAGTCGTCCTCAAAGGGCAAGTAAACCCAGGCGAAGAAATTAAAAGAACCAGCCACATTAGAGCCGATTTGTCGCTCCAAAATGATGAAGTCATTAGCTGTCTGTTTATGGACGAACAGCGATTTATACATTACAACGGGCCTTTATTGAGGAACATTCGTAAAGAGGGAATAGCTTTATGAAACCAGAACAATTAGACTTGCTCCTGAAAGCTCGTCAAAGTCTATCGGCGGCAAAGCTATTACTAAATAATGGTTTCCCAGACTATGCAGCATCTCGCGCTTATTATGCCATGTTTTACATTGCTGAGGCATTTTTAGATGGCGAAGGAATGTCATTTTCCAGTCATGCAGCAGTAATTGGAGCTTTCGGCCGAGAATTTGCCCGTACAGGAAGACTTCCTGCTGAGTTTCACAGATTTTTAATCGATGCTCAAGACTTGCGAAATAGTGGGGATTACGGGGGACTTGATACTGTCACTGTCGAGCAAGCTGCGGAGCAAATTAACTGCGGCGAGCAATTTCTAGAATTAGCCCAAAATGCGATCGGCACTCTACCGCCGCCCTAAAATAGAATACCCAGATACCCGACTTCTTGAAAAAGTGGGGTATCTAAAAATAGCACTTACGCGGGGGCGAGAAACCGGGTTTTTACGAAAATATTTCGTTCCCACCCACAGATTAGGTAAAAAACCCGGTTTCTTTGCGTGGAGTGCGTCCAGGAGTGTAAAACAAGAGCACCGCCCCTACAGATTAATGACTACCCGCTCCAGCCGCCCGTTTAAACGCCTCATCCAACACTTCCGAAAGCGTCGGGTGAGTGTGCACTCGGAATGCTAAATTGTTAACCGAATCGCGCTGGGCGATCGCATTTGCCGCCTCCTGAATCAAATCCGAAGCGTGCAAACCGAAAATGTGAACTCCCAACAACTCCCCAGTATCTTTCCGGAAAATCACCTTAGCTGTACCGTCGGTTTCCCCTTCAGCAATAGCCTTAGAATTTCCCTTAAAATAAGTCTTGACAGAAGCTACCTCAAACCCTTCAGCTTTCCCCAACTCCTTCGCCGCAGGTTCCGTCATCCCCACATAGCTAATTTCCGGGTGAGTAAAAGCCGCCGCCGGGATACTCAAATAGTCAACTTCGCGAGGACGGCCACAAATATTTTCTACTGCGGCAATTCCCTGAGCAGACGCAGAATGCGCTAACATCATCTTGCCATTAACATCGCCGATCGCCCACAAATTTTGCACCGGTTCTCCCGCCGCCAAAACCTGCATCTTATCGTTAACTGGGATATAACCGCGCATCGTTTCCACGCCAACAGTTTCTAACCCCAAATTCTTGCTCACCGGAACCCGACCAGTTGCTACCAAACAAGCATCAACTTCCAAAACTTCCACAACTTCCTTAGTTTTGAAATCAGCTAATTCAATAATTACCGGCGAACCGGGAATAATCTTCTTAGCCAACAACCCAACTTTTGTTTCAATATCGCGGGGTGCAATTAACACTCGTTCTGCCAACTTAGCAATATCCGGGTCAAAAGTCGGCATCAATTGGTCTAGAGCTTCAATCATCGTAATTTCGCAGCCCAGGGCCGTGTAAATATCCGAAAACTCCAAACCGATATAGCCACTGCCAATAATTGCGATCCACTTCGGCAGCGATTCCAACCTCACAGCATCGTCGCTGGTAAATACAGTTTTGCCGTCAATTTCTATCCCGGGGGGGACGAAGGGAACCGAACCGGGAGCGAGAATAATATCCTTGGCAGTAATAGTTTTCTCGCCTTTATCGGTTTCGATCGTAATTTTTTGAGAACCGGCGATTTTGCCCCAACCTTGGATAGTATCGACGCCCAAACGTTTGAGGCTGTTGGTCAAGTCGCCGCGAAGTTTGCTAACAATAGTGTTAGCGTGATTGGCGATCGCCCCGCGATCGAAATCCACACTCCCCAATTGAATTCCCAAAGTCTTCAGGTGGTGGGCATTCCGCAAATCTCGCACTCGTCCGGAAGCCGCCAACAGCGCCTTAGAGGGAATGCAGCCGCGGTTGACGCAAGTCCCCCCCATGTCGCCCGCTTCGATAATTGCCACTTTCAGCCCGCAGCTAACCGCGTGTATGGCCGCCCCGTGTCCGCCCACCCCAGCGCCGATAATTGCTAAATCGTAATCAAATCCCTGAGTCACCTTAAAATCTCCTAATGCCTTTGAAATCTTAGGACTCAAGCAAAAAACACCGTATGTCCGTCCTTTCGAGCTGGCGCGTTCCCATCGCAACCCTTGAACAGCGGTAATAGTTGCGCAAGTCCTGTCTCCTTATTCTCGACTAGACTAGGGTTAATTAGACAACGAAAGAGCCGTAACTAAGATTTTTTCAGAGTCAGTCAGGAACCTCAGCCTAAAGGCATGAGGCTTGGAAGAGAAATCTAACAAGCCGTTCTGACCAGCCTAAGTCCGCAAGCGGACTATGTTTTTTGAGTCACGATACCGGAGAATGCGTAGCTAGTTTTCCGCTCTATCGCTCAAGGTTAAACAGTTCTAAGGTCACTGGAACAGTGCTTTGGGCTTAACAAGCTCACTAAACTTTGGCGAAGTACAGACGACCTGGCAGGTCGTCTCTTCTACCCCAAAAATGGGATGGAGACAACCATATCTCCAATGGAGGGGCAACCATACCCCTCCGCTCCGAAAGGGGTTTTGATTTAATGTAAAGCCGTCCTGGAAGGACGGGGTTTCTAACCCAGCAATTTTGATGATTTTGAGCTGGGTCTGCACCAAGTCTCAAATCACTCAGTAGGCGGGTGTAAAGTTAAATATAGTTTAAAGGCTGACAATGCCCGCAGCAGCTTTTATCTTGGGGCAGCAAGTTCAGCAGCAGGCATTCCACCGTCCGGTTAAATTGTGACCGCCTGCTTGTTTTAGTCGGGTTTTCATGTCTGCACGCGCCGGGGGCGGGCAGAGTTTGTTGGCAACTTTTAGAGTCTATGGAGTGGCTTATGACAGATGACTACGACCAGAAAGATTTACGCCGGGCCTCGGCTCAATCATTTTTTCAGTCCCTGGATGAATTGTTTGATTATATAGAATCGAACAGTAGTCCAGCGGCAGAACATCAGTCTCGGCCGCCTCAAGCTAAGCCTTCGAGTCCGCCGACGAAGGCTAGACCTGCGAAAATTAATTTGTCGGATTTTGAAGATGCGATCGCCGATTTGGAACAGTTTATCCAGAACAAACGCCAGAAACGCCCGGAATCCAATCAATAGTGCGATGACACATTCTCAAGTAATGACTGTTAACGGTTGACTGTTGACTGTTGACTGTTGACTGTTGACTGTTGACTGTTGACTGTTGACTGTTGACTGTTGACTGTTGACTGTTGACTGTTGACTGTTGACAAGCGAAAAATTTTACACCTAATATCAATTCCGGTTGCATTGGAATGATTAAACCGCAGAGTACGCAGAGTTCGAGAACAGAGAGATGAATAATTCCGATGCTAACGGATTTGATATAATTTCCAGCTCCCAGATTCATCTGTGGAGTCAATTTTTAAATCTCAAATCTCAAATCTCAAATCTCAAATCGACTGGCTGTTGACTGTTGAACTCGCCCAAAAACGGAGACTTGCTGGAAGACAGGAGTCGCCCCGATCGCAAAATGTTAGACCAAAGTTCAGCCTCCCAGATTCATCTGTAGAGTCGATTATTCAATTCTAAAATCAAAAATCAAAAATCAAAAATCAAAAATCGAGTGGCTGTTAAGGGTGCTTGCGGCTTAAGCTGCTTAGGTTGCACCTACAAAATATTCACATTTGGTTGAGGATTGCTTTAGAAGAATCAAGCCACATAAATTAGCTCAATTTACTATTGATAGCCTTGTTTTTAGGCTTTGACTGCTGGGGTAATTGCCTCGATCGCACTTCGATCGCCCGATCGCCCATCGCGCTCAAAGGCAACTCAAATTCATCAATATGGTTGCGGAACTTCACCGCAATATCAGCACCGTTAATAATCGCTCCCAACAACTGCAGCCCAGATTTATGCGACTCCTCCTCGTCAGATTCCAGCAACCGATCGGCAGCCTCAGACAACATACTAGCCAAAGTGTAACCAGGCCGCGCCACCAAAATCAGACCGTCCGTGTACGGTTCCAGCGTCAGCGCGTCGTTGCACTCGCTCAACGCCGGAGAATCCACAACCACAAAATCAAAGCGGTTGCGAACATCCTCAAACAATCTCCGCATTTCGCTCGATTCGAGTACGGCACAGGCCTGCTGCAAAAAACCCGGACTCGGCACGACGTATAGGTTCTCTACCTCTGGAACCAAAAGGACGCACTCGCTGATATTGCCGTAATAGTGCAAAGGTTCCAGCGCCGCCAGAGGATCAGCGGCGATTTTCAAAGATTCAACATTAGAAGCCGATCGCAAATCTGCTTCAATTAACAAAGTCCGCTTACCCGATCGAGCCGACGCAATGGCCAAATTGTAAGCGCTAAAAGTTTTCCCCTCCAAACGAGTCGCCGAAGTCAGCAGCACCACCTTCACCGGTTTGTCCCCGATCCGGCGCAAATTAGTGCGTAACCGCTCGTAAAATTCCAAATAGGGAGAATTTGCCTCCAGGACGAGCGGCATTTGATCCCCGTAGGAATCAAACACCGTCACTTGAGGCAAAACTCCCAGTATCGGCACCTCTTTTTCCACCAAAGCCGCCCGCACTTCTTCCCAACTGTAAAACTTGCCGTTGAGCATCCCCAACAAAAATATCAACCCGCCGCCCAGCAGCAATCCCACAAATCCCCCCACCGCCAGCATCACCGGCAAACCTCTCTTGTTTGACTCAACGTCATCTGTTTTGGGAAGGTGGGCGATTGTCAAACTTCCCGTTGTCTCAGCTACCCCCGCCTCAGCATCTACCAAAGCCGACTGCATCTTATCGTAGAGAGATTTTTTCAGCGCCACTTGCTGGGCCAACCGCGCTTGTTCTAACTGCTTGTTGGGGATTGTCGCGTGTTCCCGGCGCAATTGTTGTTCAGTTTTCTCGATTCCTGTGAGTTGCTGTTGCACAGTATCCCGCTGGGTTTGCAAAGCAATCAAACTTTGAGCTAACTGTTGTCTGGCCGGGTCTAAAGAAGAGTCTACCCGAATTCGATCGGCACTTCTGAGCGGAGCCGCCACCCCGTTACCGCCGAGCACCTCAGACTGTCGCTGCTGCAACTGCTGCTCAAAAACAAGTTTTTGTTTGAGCAATTCTACAATCTTTGGGTGTTCCTCCTGCAAGTCGCTGCGGAGAATTTTGAGCTGAGATTCGAGGGAAAACAATTGCACTCGCAGTTGGGCAATAATTGGATCGGCAGAGAGTGCTTGAGCCACGTAAGCTTGCTCCACATTCAATCCCAAGCGCTCCTGCAAACTGTTAATTTGAGCTTCGATTCCTCCCAACTGCACGCGGAGTTGCCGCTGCTGCTGTTGGCTGTTGGTAATCGCTTGCGGCAGTACACCACTCTGAGCTGCTAAAATTGAAGTTCCTTCTCGTTTTTCGTAGGCTTCAAGTTTTGCTTCCGTGTCTCTGAGTTCCTGAGTTACTTTCGGCAAGCGCTGGTTAATTTGGGCGATCGTTTCTCGCAGTCTAGAAGTATTAATAGTTTGGCTGCGACCCACCATTTCCTTCATCAGGGCCTCTACTACCGCTTCTGCTTTTTTGCGATCGGCATTTTTGTACAATACTTGAATCAAACCGCTGCCGTCATTATTCTTACTCGGCATCTTTACCTGCACGGTGGCTGCCAGCTTTTGAGCAGAAACCTTTACTTTTTTCGCTGCTGCTTCAACCACCCTTCTATCCAGCAGCATATCTTTAGTTATTTCTTGTCCTTCCTGTTGAATTTTAGTAGTTGTCGATGAAAAAATCACGCTGGGTCTGCGGTAGGCCAGCGTACCTGCAGCAACGTAAACTGGCGGCGGAGTTGGCTGCAAAGCCACTACTCCGGACACGCCCACAGTCACCGCGAGAGTAGCCATTCCCACCCACTTGTATTGGTCGAAAGCAATTAAATAACGTTTAACAACGGATAAAGTCATGACGATTTTAGATTTTAGATTTTAGATTTTAGCTGGCTAATTCTTAACGATAATTCATAACTAATGACTGATGACTAATGACTAATGACTAATGACTAATGACTAATGACTAATGACTAATAACTAATAACTACTGCTGCCAGTAAAAAAAAAGCAACTTTAAGCAAGCTTCCAACCCTGGTAGTCATAAGTCATTACCAATCGAAAATCGCAAATCAAAAATGGTATGACTACCTATCATTAGGTGACGGGCCGAACAGATTTGTCACCCCATTTCTTAACTGCTCAAAGAACAGTATAAATCCCAAAGAATCGCGGAATGGCCGAGTAAAACTATTGATTACATAACCAATGCGCTCTACGAGATTCCTACCAATCACAATTACATCATTATCTTCGAGCATCGGGTTCTGAGAAACATTCCCCTCCAAAGCAGCTTTAGCATCTATGGAACGGTTGATTGCTCTACCTTGCTTTTCGTCGAACCGAATCAGGGCTATTTTCCGCAAGTCAGCAAGATTAACAGGCAAGTTGTTGAGAGCATCCAAAAACTTGCTGCCATTTTCTACGTAGAACGAGGTCAAACCACCACTAGCGTAACTCAAAACTCGAATGTAGATCCTAGGCTTAATCAGGGTAGACCGCGCCACCAGACCTTTGTCATAGTCTAGGTTTTTGGTACTAGGGTCCAATTCCGGGATGATAATCACATCTCCCGATGCCAAAGGAAAATCGAACAAATCGTTAGCCTTTGCTAGGGGAGTGTAGAGGTCGATGGGTTCCTCCACCGACGAGCCGTCCACCGTAGTCCGTCGCACTCGCACCGCCCGCAAATCGGCTTTTCCCGTGACTCCCCCCGCCACCACCAAAGCAGCCGAAATTCGACCAGAACCCGCCGGAAGCGTGTAAAAACCAGGTTTGCTGACTTCTCCAGTGACAGTGATTTGGACGGGGACAGCGGCAGCAGCTAGGCTGTACCTAGATGCTAAATCTTGATCTGACTTGCTCACGGGCATAACCTGTTTATACGGTACGACGATCGCATCTCCATCTTCCAAACGCAAATCCGGCGGAGCAATACCAGTTTGCAGCGGTGTCAAAATATCAACAATTTGCTCGGCGACAGCACCGGACGGCAGAGTCCGCCGCACCCGCACCGCCCGCAGTTCCGCCGTAGGAGTAGTCCCAGCAGCAGCCACCAGAGCCGCCGGAAGCTGGGGGGTTTGCAGCGGATAAAAACCCGGTCTCGCCACTTCCCCCGTCACCGTCACCACTACAGGGCGCTGAACCAGCAAAGCAGTCGAGACTTGAGGATTTTTGATAAATTGGGAAAAGCGCTCCCGGAGGCGCTGCTGTGATTCTTCGACTGTGAGACCGCGCACATTTACTGTTCCGATTAGCGGCAGTACAATTACCCCTTCAGGGCTGATTGCACCTGTAAAATTTAGCTCTGGGAAGCGCTGAACTTGAATAGAAATCTGGTCTCCCGGGCCCAGGCGGTAGGGCCGATTCCGAAAAGCTGGGTTAATTTCCTGGTTGAAATTGGCAGGTGGCGGTGGTGGCACGATGCGCTCGTCTCTTGGAACAACAGATTGAGCTAAAGCAGTTTCCGAAAAAATTTTGCTGTTAAAGCCCCAGAATACAGCAGCAAAAGATAGAGTCCAAGCAGCTGAATACAAGCCTGCCAAGGAAACAGCAACGCGATTTTTAATTGTGGATTTTACTCGCATTTTGGGAGAATTAAAAACAGAAATATTTTGAATAATTAGCTGACTTTTAAGTTTCATCTAAGTAGAGTGGCGCGAAAAAACAATAAGATATTGTAGGACCGGGTTGAAGCCGGATATTTACTAGGAGGCAGTTTATTGTGGCAAAACCCGCGCACCCCGTAGCCCGATTTATTTACACCTACCTACTTACTCAAACCGAAAAGTTTCTGCAATTAATTTAGCCTGAACAATTTTGCCGAGAGATTCGAGCAATGGTTGAGCTATCTTAATGTCGCCCTGCGGTTGAATGGGAATGATGATACTGACAGCAACCCAAGAGGCGCGGCGGTTCCAGAGTCTAGCAATACTGTCTTCCCAAAACCAGCGGCTGGTTGTTGGAGAACCCCCGTTAGCCCAAGCGTACCACTGCAGGACAGCAAAAGTTTGTTCGGGAGTCCAGCTTCGGAAAAACCGGGCCTCGACAGTAGGCGGTGGCTTGTCGGGTATTGGCTCTAATTTAACTGTAAACCTCAAAGTGCGATGAGAATCTGTTTGCCACCGATGAAATCCATCGATATCTAGCCATTCTACTTGGGGCTGGTTTTTGGGGCTATTTTGAGGCAACAGCAATAAAAGGGCAATTGTTTGATCATTTTTAATTTCTTCAACTAACCATCTGTGACCGCCAATTTGCACGTTATTCTGGAGGCGGCTCACCTCCCACCCGGGAATTATCATCCCGTTTTGGCGCAAACTTCTTAATTGCTTGAGGTTGGCAACTGGTGGCGGGTTTGTCCAAGGCCACCTTCCCGTCGCGTAGCCGGGAATTGCTACTGTCCCAACCAATACCAGCAAAAACACCAGTATCATAATTTTAGATAATTGATACCGCCGCAGTAATTTCCGTGCTGAAATCATCTGTTTCATTAATTGCCAGACTGGCTTGGGAAATACTTTTCCACCCCGTTGAGGAGAAGTACCAATAAGCCTAGTATACAAGCAGAATACAAGTCTCCGCCCCATCCGGCGTGCAGCCAAGTAAAAAGCCCCTCTCTCTCGGTTCCGTGAAAGTAAGTTAGCAAAGTGTTGCGGAAAATGTTGGAAGTAATGCTAATTATAGATGTACTCACTAAAAACAAAATGCTTCTTTTGTGGGAACTCCAAACTCCCGTCCAATCCAGCAGAATTAAGCTGACGTAAAGACTGGTAAACAGCATTTTCAAGCCTGCACAGTGGGGAGCAACTTCTACAATGCGATCATTTACGTACAGATAAATTTCTTCCACTCTCACGTTGAGACCAACGTTAATTAATATCAAGCCTGATGTTTGAGCAATGAATTGCTGCAACGGCAAGGCGTAGGGTTCTATGAGGTAAGGAATGTGGTTTGGTGAGGCAAGAAATACGAATAAAAGTGGCATCGCCTGCAATTGCAAGCCGGGAATTCCTTTTAAAGATAAGCAAATGCTGGCTAGCATTACTCCTAGGGATAAATTTACTAAATCGCTCAAGCGACTCAGATAAAAAAGAGTCGCTATTACCAGCAAAAAGCCTCCCAAAGGATGCGGTGAGTTGGGCAAGCGGCGCCAGCACTTTCGGTTCGTCCAAGCAATATAAGCTGCGTAGGGCAAACCAATTAGTCCGTGGCTGAAATATTCGTGTTCGAGGCTGATGTTTTTGTTCAACCAGCCGTCGTACCAGTGTACTAGCAGGGGGGCGTACAGCAGCACTAGGAGTACCGTGATACCTTTCCCCAGGAGGTATCGCTTGAAAACAATGCGAATTCTGCGCTGGATGTGCATGGTTTGAGAAGTTTTGAGATGGCCGCGCTGGATTCGCAACGCTTTGCGGTTTTGAACTGTGAGTTAAAGATTTGTTAATTCTCCACAAAAACACTTTGAGAACCGCACTCTACTGCTTGAAACATTTGCAGCATAAATTTTATGAACAATTAGCAATTCAATGATAGTGCGATCGCCCCAACTACCTCCTCAATCTGAGTATTGCTCAATCCGGGATAAATCGGCAATGATAAAATTTGTTGGCACAGGGTTTCTGCGTGGGGGAAGTCGCCCCGATTCCCTAAGTTTTGGTAGGCGGGTTGCAGGTGACAAGGTACGGGATAGTGTATACCTGTTTGAATCCCGTCTTGGGCGAGTTTTTCCTGAAGGGTGTTGCGGTCGATCGAGCTTTCCTCAGTAATTTGGATCACATAGAGGTGATAAATGTGACCGCTGCTGCTGTGGTTGGCGATCGGTACAATGCCTTTGTGTTTCAGGGGTTCTAGTAGAGTATCGTAGTATTGGGCGGCGGCGGTGCGATCGCGATTCCATTTTTCTAAGTAAGGCAATTTAACGTTGAGCACGGCGGCTTGCAAATTGTCGAGGCGGCTGTTGGTACCGATGTCTGTGTGTAAATATTTACTGGGTGCTCCGTAATTGCGGAGAGTTCGCATTTTGTCTGCCAGCTTTGCATCGTTAGTAATTAACATCCCGCCGTCGCCAAAAGAACCGAGGTTTTTGCTGGGATAAAAGCTGAATGCTGCTGCTTTTCCAATGGAACCCGCGCGGTATCCTTCTCTGTGGGCTAAGTGTGCTTGGGCGGCATCTTCAAATATGATTAAATCGTGGCGGTTCGCAAAATCTAAAAGCTGCCCAGGCGATACCATTTGACCGTAGAGGTGTACGGGGATAATTGCTTTAGTTTTCGAGGTAACTGCTGTGGAGGCTGCTGTGAGGTCAATCAGGGCGGTTTCCGGGTCGCAATCTACAAGAATAGGTATAGCTTTGGCTTGGAGGACGGCGATCGCGGTGGCGATAAAAGTGTTAGCGGGTATGATAATTTCGTCGCCCGGATTAATGCCGCAAGCTTGGAGTCCCAGAGCGATCGCATCTGTTCCGCAAGCCACTCCTACACCGTATTTTACTCCAGAAGCTGCTGCAAATGCTGTTTCAAATTCCGCGAGTGCTTGACCTAAAATAAAGTCTCCTTGCTCAATAATTTTTCCCATTACTTGTTCTATTTGGGATTGGATTGGCTGGTGTTGCAGGGAGAGGTTGACAAATGGAACTTTTGGCGGGCGACTACTCATACATCAGAGGAATACGAATTATTTATATTAACATTTAAGTGCGGATATTTTTTAATTATTTTTAACCGCAGAGGGCGCAGAGAGCGCAGAGGAAAAGAGGATCGAGGGAGAGTAGACTTATTGCACTTCCAAGCTTTCCCATCAGGAAATTATCTGCGTTCATCTGTGTTTATCTGCCTTATATCTGCGGTTGACCATATCTATCAAAGATTTATGCAAGAAGTATATTATTGGGCGCGCCTTCAACTAAATAAAAGTTTTTCGTTAATATAGAATAAGCTATTTTTACGGTAAGGGAAATCATGGAATACAAAAAACTCGGCGACAGCGACTTATCTGTATCTGAAATTTGTTTGGGTACGATGACTTACGGCCAGCAGAACACCGTTGCAGAAGCGGCCCAACAGCTCGATTTGGCAATTGATAGAGGAATCAACTTTATCGATACGGCAGAAATGTATCCCGTCCCTGGAAAACCGGAAACTCAGGGAAAAACAGAGGAATATATCGGCGAATGGTTGGCGAAACAGGAGCGGGATAAAGTCATTATAGCGACTAAAGTGGCGGGCAGAAGCACTCGATTGAAGTGGATTCGGGAAGGGAAAAATCAGATCGATCGCCCAAATGTCGAAAAAGCCCTGAATGATAGCCTGAAGCGCTTGCAAACTGACTACATTGACCTCTATCAGATCCACTGGCCCGATCGCTACGTGCCCTTATTTGGCGCGCCGGATTACGACATCGCCCAAGAACGCGAAACAGTGCCGATTTTGGAACAGTTAGAGGTATTTGCGGACTTGATTAAAGCTGGCAAAATCCGCTATTTGGGTTTGAGTAACGAGACGCCTTGGGGAGTTTGCGAGTTTTGCACGTTGGCTGAAAAACACGGTTTGCCGAAAGTTGTTTCGATTCAGAATGCTTTCAGTTTGACCAATCGCACATTTCACCTAAATTTAGCAGAAACTTGCCGCTTTAAAAATGTGGGATTGATGGCTTACAGTCCTTTGGGATTTGGGCTGTTAACGGGTAAATACTTGAATGGAATTCCCGAAAATTCTAGGTTGGCTTTATTCGCTGGATTTGGTCAGCGTTACGATAAAACTAATCTGAATGAGGCGGTGAAAGCGTATGTTGAGATTGCGGGGAAACATGGGATAAGTCCGGCGCAGATGGCTTTGGCATATGTGCGATCGCGCTGGTTTGTAACTAGCACAATTATCGGTGCAACCAGCCTCGAACAGTTGGAGGAAAATATCGGTAGTTTGGAGGTGAATTTGGAGAAGGAGATCGTAGCGAAAATCAATGCGGTGCACGCTAAGTATCCGAATCCGACACCGTAAGTTTATTAGTAGGTTGGGTTGAGGTAACGAAGCCTACGTTTCACTTCGCCCAACTTACCACTTTTTTATATTATGTATGTTGTACCAATTAAAAAAGATACCGAAGTGGTAGAAATTATAGAACAGGATATAATAGACTCAAGCGTAGAAGTGGGCAGCGGCTGTGAATGGACAGGTAGAGGACCAGAACCCCAATGGAACAATCCTAAATCAACGAAAGCTTACGACCATATTGCTCGTCATCACGGCCCCCAACTTAAACCCCATGAACTTATGGGAAGATCGACAAGCACCAACAAGGATCAAGGACAGTGGTTAAATCCTCATGATTGGATAAATGCCGAGCAATTGATACCCAAATATTCCGGTAAATATATCATTGATTTTCAACGTGCCATCGGTAGAGTTTACCATCCTGATGGAACGATAACCGAGAGTGTTACTTGCGCGAAAATAAAAAGAAAGCCTGATGGCACACTGAAGTACGGTTATCCTGTAGTAAAGAGTTCAACTTTTTCATAATTACATAGGAGGAGCGAGTATGAATAACAGTCAAAAATTTAATTTTCAATTAGGAGAACGTTTTTTAGAAAATTACGCAGATCCTCCCGAAGATCCATTGGGAGAACTTACTCATTTTGAAATGGCTATCCGGCGTTTTTGTTTTGAGTACGATCATAAAGTATCAATAGAAATAGGTGATGAGAGAATACAGGTATTTTTAGATCCTGATATCTGTATGATTTTGGACGATAATCTGCCAGAACAAATTAGGAAACTGTCACAAGGTAAGCCAATAGAAATAGATTTTTCTGAAAGTTGTACGCTAACTATCAAGTTAGTACCCACAGACGATCGCATTAGCTGTACTTTGAGAAAGTTTGGGACTTCCTGCTGGGAAAAGCATTTTGAATTCGATCGCACTCAAGTATTAGATGTGCTCAGAGGTTTTCTTGAGGAAGTGATGCAGCTAGCTGTAGATAAGGGTTACATCACGCTGGAAGAGAAGGAGGAGTTTATTAGTCCGGCTTTTGCTAGCAGTACCGATGCTGCGGTATTGAGCAAGTAGTTGGTTTTGGTCGTGTTTTGGACGATCGCACCTAACTCTTAATTTATCCCCTGACATTTACCCCTAATTTTTATCCTTAAACTAAGGGTGTTAAGGACGATCGCACGTAACTCTTAATTTATCCTACGAATATTTTAACCGCAGATCATGTACGGGCGCCCCGCCCGTACCACGGTTTAGCTTGTTGGCATTTTACTCTTCTTCTGAGTCCTCAACTTTAGACTCTTTGGCTTTCTGTCGAATCTGCTTGAGTTCTTCTTTTGGCTTCCAGTTGCTTTTGGGAGTTAGTCTGTACACGTCAGTACGTCCCCTACGCTGTTCCTTCAGTATTAAACCGGCATCACATAGAGTTTTTAGGGCATATTGGGCTTTTCTGACGCTCATGTGGCATATTTCTGCTGTTTTCTTCAGTTTAGCAAAACACTCACCGTGGAGCTTTCCTCCTGTCCTGCGAACCACATGGGCATAGAGCCGGAACTCGTAGGGGTCTAGACCATACTCGTCCAGGTCTGAATGGACAAGCGGCAAGGGTGAGTCATTTTTGGGATTCTTATCCGTGGGCTGGGGGGGCTGTTTAGGCAAGTCATGCCCCAAAAAAATCTTCTCTGTTAGCAACTCATCCCAGTCTTCCCCGTCATCTTGGTGATTTTTCTTGATCGACATATGTTTTATGTGCATGAGTATAATGTGCATCAAGTGCATATGTTAACATATGCACTTGATGTCTAGGTAATATGCACTTGATGCGTAAGTATGGTTATATATTTAGAAGGTTATTTTTTTAAGTATCTAAAAGGTATGTCATTTATAAGGTATTACACTTTCGGTCGTGCACTTATTTTTGCGACAGACTCCTGCACGTAATCTTGCCAATTCCGATCAAAGGTGTTACAGTTTTAAAATAGAAAACAAAACGTCCTCAGACTGCCAGGTCGTGAGGACGCTCTAATTTTCTATTTTTCGTAATATCGAATCCGAGAGTGGCTGCGCTCGTATGCATCAGGCCACTGTAAAGATTCTGCTGTTTTTTACAGACTTAGAACAATGATATCACACAATCACCCGCGATCGCTACTCGAAAAGCTGCTCGATCATCCTCATGGTTGGGAGATAGCCCGTATGGTTTATGGGTCATACCCTAGTCAAGAGCTTATACTCTCGGACATTCAGCGCGGTCTGCAAAAACTCAAAGACAGAGTGACTACCTTAGAACGCTTACACTCTGAGGATGAGGATCGGAAAGATAAAAACCGTGGATGGGAATACGAGTCAGATTCCTGGGATAACAATGGTTCATCAAAAGCGGACTCCTTGGAACGGGAAGATTCATCCGAAGAACTAGGAAGCTGGTAAAAAGTCCGATCGCCCTTCCCCTCCAAAAAATACGACAATGGTAAAGGGCGATCGCACTTCACCCTAAAATCTTTCTCAACTAAACCCATGAGTACAATTCGCTTACAACTAGCCGAATACTTAAAATGTCGAGGTTTCACCCCCGAAAACTTAGTCGAAGCTGTGGGCGAAACACTCAATCCTGAAACCGTATACCAACTGATCGAAAAAGCAGAAAACCTCAACCATCTAGACTTATCCGTCCTAGCCGCCATTATAGATGGCTTGAGCAAACTCAATGGTTTTCCAGTTAGCATCGCAGAAGTGCTAATATTTTTTCCTGACATTTCCGAGGAAGCATTGGCAAAATCGCCTTGGCGTCAACTTTACCTCCTCGATAATGAAATTCCTCCCTATGATTGGGGAGATGTAGACCCCATGAAACTTGGTGAACCCGTGCGGTATATACCGGGAGTTGGAATGGTAATTATGGACAATCAAAGTGCAACCAATAGCAAAGAAGATATCCAGCAATTTACTAGAATTACCTCCGATTCACAATTCATGGCGGGAAAACCTTGCATTCGCAACTTACCCATACCAGTTGAAACTATCATCTCAATGATGGCGTCTCACTATTCGACAGCAGGAATACGCCAAACTTATCCAGAACTTGAAGAAGAAGACTTTAAAGAAGTTCTAGCCTATGCTGCGTGGCGGATTAAAGAAACCCGATCGACCTTGGCAATAAAAAGGTAGAGAAAATTTGTGAGTCAGCTACCTAATACGATCGCACTTTTTGCTGTTTTTCCTGCAAAAACTCCGCAAAATCGCAGACTTCAGCCACTAACTCGTCAGGTAAATTATTTAAAACCGACAGTAAATGCTCTCGAATCCCCATCATTTCATCGGCAGATTTTACTAATTGCAACTGATGCGGATAAACTGTTTCAACACCAATCGTTTCCATAAATGCACCCGGTTCATCCTCAGTTGCAGGCACAAAATCCCCGCCAACTTCAGCTTTCACCCATCCGCCAAATAATTCTACTAAATAAGCTTCACCCTTCTTGAAAACCTCAACAATTGTCCCGGCTGTTTGTGGCGGTGCAATCTCGCCATCAGCGAGGGCGACTGCTTCGGTTAAAGTCACTGCATCCAATAACTGAAATTTGCTCATTGCTGTCTCCCAAAGCGTTGAGGAAATGCGGTAACAAATCTAGCAATATCTTCACCAGATAAAACAATCCAGCCTGTACGTATTTGCCAAGATACTCCCGATCGCCCTGTAACTAAAATAATAGCTTGGTAGCGTTCTCCATAGTCATTCTGTCCGACTGGCTGTAACAATTCTAGCGAGATTTGGGCTATAATTGCGTCTCGAATCGCCTCCGGTGACTCAAACCCCATCACCTCCCGCCAGAATTTCTGCTTATCTCCGCCTACTCCTGCTTCCGTGGCACTGCTAAAGAGATATTGCGCCTTAGCAATGGGAAACTCTAAACGAGTGGGTGCATTCATAGCATTGAGGTTGAGAGTTGATACTGGAGACTAGCTTTAATATCCTCAGCTTCTAAATAAGGATAAGCTGCCAAAATTTCCTCTACACTCATCCCATTTGCTACTAAACTCACTACCAAAGAAACAGTAATTCGCATTCCTCGAATGCAAGTTCTTCCTCCCATAATTTTTGGATCGAAGGTAATGCGATCGAACATCATATCCTCCCACTCTTCCTTAATGTCCCAATAGCTTATCCCGCAAATGCTTGATCCGATCGCGCAATTTACCCGCCTCCTCAAACTCCAACTTCTTAGCCGCCGCCTTCATCTGCGCTTCCAACCGCCCGATTAACTGAGGAATCTCATCCAAAGATAACTCGTCCACCTGTTCGTAAACCTCCTCCAACTGCTGAGAATTCAGCTTGCGCGACACATCCAAAAATGCCAAAATCGCATTACTCGATCGCTTTTTCGCGATCGGCTGCGGCGTAATCCCGTGCATCTTATTGTACGCTAGCTGAATCCCCCGGCGTCGATCCGTTTCGTCGATCGCCTTAACCATACTATCCGTCAAATTATCCGCGTACAGAATAGCCTGTCCCTGAACGTGTCGCGCCGCCCTTCCAATCGTTTGAATCAACGAACGTCCCGATCGCAAAAACCCCTCTTTATCCGCATCCAAAATTACCACCAGCGAAACTTCCGGCAAATCCAAACCTTCCCGCAGCAAGTTAACACCAATCAATACATCAAACTTACCATCCTGCAAATCTTGGATAATTTCGATGCGTTGAATCGACTGAATTTCCGAGTGCAAATACCGCACTCTAATTCCCCTTTCCTGCAAATATTCCGTTAAATCTTCCGCCATCCGCTTCGTTAAAGTCGTCACCAAAACTCGCTCATCCCGACTTACTCTCTCCTTGATTTCCCCCAACAAATCGTCAATTTGTCCTTCCGTCGGGCGCACAAAAATTGTCGGATCTACTACTCCGGTAGGGCGAATTACTTGCTCTGCAACTCTGCCTTCAGATATCTCCATTTCCCAATCCCCAGGCGTAGCAGAAACAAAGATGCACTGATTTTCTTTTGCCCAGAACTCCTCTGCTTTTAAAGGGCGGTTATCTGCAGCGCTGGGCAAGCGGAAACCGTGTTCGATCAATACTTTTTTGCGCGCTTGGTCGCCGTTGTACATTCCCCGAATTTGCGGCACTGTGACGTGAGATTCATCTATCACCAACATCCAATCTTTCGGGAAATAATCAATCAAACATTCTGGCGGTTCCCCGGCCTTTCTCCCTGCTAAATGCCGCGAATAATTCTCGACTCCGTTGCAGTAACCTACCTCGCGCAGCATTTCCAAATCGTAGCGCGTGCGCTGTTCCAACCGCTGAGCTTCTAATAGTTTACCCTCTTTTTCAAATTCTGCCAGTCGGTCTTCTAATTCGAGTTCTATTCCTTGGCAAGCTGCCTCTAATTTATCTTCGGCCGTGACAAAGTGGCGCGCTGGATAGATATTTAAAGCCGTTGAACTTTGCAGGATTTTACCTGTTACGGGGTCAACATAGCGAATGGCATCAATTTCGTCGCCGAAGAATTCAACGCGAATAATTCTATCTTCGTAAGCAGGGCCGATTTCCAAAACATCGCCTTTGACGCGAAATTTGCCTCTGCCTAAATCTATATCGTTGCGGCTGTATTGGACGTTGACTAAATCACGCAAAACTTGCCGCTGGTTGACTTCCATTCCTACTCGCAAAGGAATAGCCGCTTTCAGGTATTCTGCGGGCATTCCCAAACCGTAGATGCAGCTAATTGAAGCAACTACAATCACGTCACGACGTTCAAAGAGCGATCGCGTGGCGGAGTGCCGCAGCATATCGATCTCGTCGTTAATTGCTGCCGTCTTCTCAATGAAAGTATCCGTGACGGCGATGTATGCTTCAGGTTGGTAGTAGTCGTAATAACTGACAAAGTATTCAACTGCATTGTTCGGGAAAAAATTTCGCAGTTCGTTGCACAGTTGAGCTGCCAGGGTTTTGTTATGTGCTAGGACTAAGGTGGGTCTGCCGACTTTTTCAATCACCGAGGCAATGGAGAAGGTTTTGCCCGTACCTGTGGCGCCGAGTAAGGTTTGAAATCGATCGCCCGCTTCGATGCCTTTGACGAGTTGCTCGATCGCTAGCGGTTGGTCGCCTGTGGGCTGGAAGGGCGCTTGCAATTGAAAAGATGCTGCCGCAGTTACCATAGGAAAATGTAGCTATTACCCATAAATCTTAACAAAAATGCAGAGATTCTGCAATTTATTTAAAAAAATAGTTAAACTTTGTAATATTATTTTAATCATCGGCCCAAATAGAAAGCAGAAAGCCCACAAAAGCAGTTGTCCGAACCCAGCAATCAACAGCAATAAACGAGGAAAAGAATTATGGATACGCGCAGCACAGGTACAGGCAAAGGCAAAGCGATCGCCCGCCGCGGCAAAGCAAGTTCTAAAAGCCAAGCGACAGAACCCACGGATGCCAAAGCAACAGGAATTCAACTTTATCAGCCACCACACCTGCATGACAACCGCCCCGTCGGACCAGACGATTTTACCATCAGCGAAATCGTCTCGATCTCGGGGGATCGCCCGATCGGCATTAGCACCCTGCACATCAGCGAAACCTACGGCATTGTAGGCAATCGCCCCGTCGAATCCAGCGACTTGGAAGTGGTGGCTACAATCGGCAATCGCCCGATCGGATCCAGCGCTATGCAAGTCAGCGAAATGTTCAGTATGTCCGGTGCCCGCCCTATTGGCATCAGCACTCTGCACATTGATGAAGTTTACTCCACAATGGGAGGAAACCGCCCTATTGCCTCAAACGAAATTGACGATAGCTCGGTATTAATGGGCTTCTTAGATTAATTAGTCATTAGTCATTAGTTATTAGTTTTTCGCTGTTAACTAATGACTAATGAAACATTTTTAGAGAAGTTCTTGGGGAATGCGATCGAGCAATAGAATCGTCTCAAGTGATTTATTTAATCCTGCCAATTTTAACAATCGGCGTTGCTGATTTATGGTAGAACTCAATCTAAAAAAAATGAAACAAGCGCCTCAGAACATCTTCAGAATTTCCAACTTCTCTATTTTCATACCGTGATTCAGCAAGGGCCTAGAAGTGATTTTTAACCGTTAAATGAGAGGGAATATCAAACCGTGTCCATTTGGATTATTCGT
Source organism: Microcoleus sp. OTE_8_concoct_300 (assembly GCF_031383065.1). Classification (NCBI taxonomy): domain Bacteria; kingdom Bacillati; phylum Cyanobacteriota; class Cyanophyceae; order Oscillatoriales; family Microcoleaceae; genus Microcoleus; species Microcoleus sp. OTE_8_concoct_300. The sequence continues at coordinate 35,438 of NZ_JANMZH010000182.1, forward strand.
CATGGTCAAAGTCAATCGAATGCTGGGTTGGCAACTATTGGGCCCCATGAAAATGCCTTAAGTGAATTGGGCGATCGACAATCAAGATGTATTCCAACCGCCGTTAAACAAACTCCAGACTTGATTGTGACTTCACCTTATCTCAGAACACAGCTCACTGCTCAACCATTGATTGAACAATTTCCACATACACCCGTTGAGGTTTGGCAAGTTCAGGAATTTACCTATCTGGGCCTACAGCTCGACCAACCAGCCACAACCCAGGCTCGCAAACCTTTGAGCAAAGCTTACTGGGACCGCTGCGACCCTGAATATGTCGATGGAACCAACGCCGAATCCTTGGTTCAACTGATGGAACGAGTCCGAACTTTCCTAAACCAGTTACAACAACAATCCGGTTTTGTAGTGGTCTTTTCACATGGATTTTTTATCAAAGCAATGATGTGGCAGATTTTGGGTAACCCAACGGTAATTGATGCCGTTGCCATGAATCGGCTTTTGGGATTTTCGCGAGGATTTCCAGTACCGAATGCGTCAATTTTGCAGATGGAATTTGATTCAGGTGGGATACCTCACTGGAGTTCCTTCATCACCAATCATCTGCCACCAGAGCTAGAATCGGTAGCACCCGATGCAACTGTGGTGAGTGATGCAGGCGATCAACCCTCGTAACCTACCTTCACTCAAACCATGCCCCAACCAACGCCCGAGTGGCGTTGCTGATTTATGGTATGAACGACTCAATCTGCAAAAAATGAAACAAGGGCGTCAGAATATCTTCGGAATTTCCAACTTATCTATTTTCATACCGTGATTCAGCAACGCCTAACAATCCTTTCGCCATTGTTAAATAGATCAACTGGGTCACGAAAAGCACGAGCGAAAAAGCGCTGCACATCTCTATTCCTAATGTGGTCACAGGTTAGCCAAAGAATTTGCACTCGCTGCCAAAGCGAACTACTCAATCCACAAAATCTCACTTTTTAGTTACAACAAGAGTATCTGAACCCTTGGCAGGAGAGCGATTAAATATTAATTAAAATATTTTGGGTAAGTGGTAACAGTTATAAGCTGTTGTGCATCTAATTTGACAGTCTATTTTTCTACAATTCTTGTGGGACGGGCAGGAGAGCCCGTCTCTGTATTCAATTTATATGCGTAGCAGCTTAGCAGAAGACCTTCTGCAGAAAACTCTCCAAGCAAGAATTTCAACAATTAATAACGTCCTCAGCGTCTTCGCGGTTGATATAACTGTTAATAGTTCACAATATTTAACAGTTCATCTTTCACATTTCCGAGTTCAAGGGCTAATGACTACTGATATCGTTTCCGGTGTGCGATTCGTTTAACCTAAATGGATAGGTTCTCCTATCCAGGGACGGTTAGCCTGACTCCTCGAAGCCAGTGATAACTGATTACATTTCGCTCGTGAGACATTAAGTCAAGTCCCAGTCCGCAGGTGCAGCGGTAAAAGCATATCCCCTATTTTGTTGGGTAGCAACTAACAGGATAAAGCGGGGATAAAAGGCAGAAAGACTCTTAGCCGAATAGGGTAGCTGTCGAGCCAGAACTTATGCGTAGCGAAAGCAAAAATGTGTCTGAACCACCGTTATGATAGATGGTCAAACGGCTGACTGACCAAGCCAAAAGGCAAGGATAGGGCATAAGCAATTATCGGATTGACTTATCAGCACTGCCCAAAAAACCCGGTGGAAAGCATTACGCTGTCATGTTCAACCAATGTGTAATCGGAACGAAGTAAAGCTCTCACAGCCCTTAAAGATAAGTAGGTTGCTAGCCGTAAGCTGTGAGTGTGTGGGATGGTTGCAGAAGCCAATGCCCTGTTGTAATGACAGAGATATGCTGACAGCGCCGGGCGATGTAAAAGATAGAGACGCTCGTAGCCCTCTAAAAGCCTAATGCCACAGAAAAATCTGATGGTGGGATGTAGGGGTAAAAGGAAAACTATCAAGCCGTAGCAATCAGATCATGATTTGATCGTACTGTATCCAAACCCTTGATTACATCACTCAGGAGCCGTGTGCGGTGAAAGTCGCAAGCACGGTTTTGTAGGAGAGATGGTAGGGGACACTCTGCCATCGACTCTCTAACTGCATCGGTATTGTTTAAATGTCTAAACAGTCAGTTGGAAAGCATAATTTTAGTCAACAGCCAACAGTTATATCAAATCCGTTAGCATCGGAATAGTAAATTCGAGTTCACTGTTGACTGTTGACTGTTAACTGTTCACGGCGTCAACAGTCAACAGTCAACAGTCAACATCATTCCGGTGTAACCGGAAATGATATTAAAAGTCAACAATATCTTGCTCGTGCAACCAGAATAGATATGATATCAAATCCGTTAGCATCGGAATAGTAATTTCGAGTTCACTGTTGACGGTTGACGGTTGACTGTTCACTGTTCACGGCGTCAACAGTCAACAGTCAACAGTCAACAGTCAACATCATTCCGGTGTAACCGGAAATGATATGACTAATAATATCGTTTCCGGTTGCATCGGAATAATAAAATCGAGTCAACAGTTAACACTCAACCATTCAGTTTTTCGACCCCTCCTTCAACAGTCAACAGTCAATCGATTTTAGATTTTAGATTTTAGATTTTAGATTGAAGCATTGACCCTACGGATAAATTCGGGGGGCAAGTTTCATCGGATACACGTCTTTTATTTCTCCACGTATAAATTCGGGGGCTTGTATCCTGGATGCTTTCGGTCAACAGTCAACAGTCAACAATCACCTGACGGTGCAACCGGAATTGATATAACTACTTCCCCAGACTCTGATATTTGCTCAATAAAGCAGCAAAGCGCTTGTAATCCAAAGGCTTCCTCAAATACTCCGCCGCTCCCAATTTCAAACCATGATTTTTGTCGTCCAAAAAAGTTATCATAATCACCGGAATATCAGCTAAATCCGGATCAGCTTTCAACGCCGACAGCACCGCCCAGCCGTCCATACTCGGCATCATCACGTCCAGAATAATCGCGTCCGGCAGCAACTGCTTAGCCAACAGCAGCCCCCCTTCACCGCTAGCCGACGAATGCACCCGAAATCGCTGTTTCGACAAGCAGCGGGTCATCAAATCCCGCGCGTTTGGATCGTCGTCAATGACTAGGACAGTAGCAGCATCGGGCAGATCCAGCGGTTGCAATCGCACTGGTGTTTCTTCTGTCTGGCTTTCTACCACAACCGGCAACCCGATCGTAAAAGTAGAACCGCAATCAAACTTGCTCTCAAGGGTAATGTCCCCGCCCATCATCTGGCAAAACTTCCGGCTAATTGTCAGCCCCAAACCGGTGCCGCCGTATCTGCGGGTAGTAGAATCGTCCGCTTGGGCGAAAGCTCCGAACAGCCTCGACACCTGCTCCTCAGTCATGCCGATGCCGGTATCGGTGACTTGAAACACGATCGAAGGCATTTGACACCGAGAAGGAGCTGCCGAGAGTTCTTCGGAATTGTCGAGAGGCCAAACTTCCCCTTCTTCCTTCCAAACATTAATCGTAATTTTGCCTCGATCGGTAAACTTAGCAGCATTGCTCACCAAATTCAACAGCGCTTGGCGCAACTTCGACGAATCAGCGTATATCGTGCCAATATTGCGATCGCAATTGACGATCAAAGTATTGCCATTTTTCCCTACCATGGGTTGAACAGTAGTGACAACCTGCTCGATCAAATTCAACACCTCAACAGTCTCCAAGAAAAGAGTCATCTTTCCTGCTTCAATTTTAGAAATATCCAGGATGTCACTAATAATGTTGAGCAACTGCTTGCCTGCGATATTAATACTTGCCAAATCCATCACAAACTCTTCTTCGCCGAGTTCCAGAGCCTCTTCTTGCAGCAGCTCGCTGTAGCCGATAATCGCATTCAAGGGCGTCCGCAACTCGTGAGTCATATTTGCCAAAAATGTGCTTTTGGCCCGGTTGGCAGCTTCCGCAGCATTCTTAGCGACTTCCAATTCCCCCGATCGTTCCTCTAGCTGCCGCTGCCGCACTTCCAAACCGCTGAGCAAACTGCTAATTTGCTGAGCCATTGTATTGAGAGTAGAAGATAGCACCCCGATCGCGTCACTAGAAACAACAGGCGATCGAGCCGTCAAATCACCGCTCGCCATCAGTTCAGCAGTTTCCCGCAGCAAGCCGAGATTCCGAATAATTGCCGACACCGACACAAAACCCACTATCCCCGCGATCGAACTCAAAACCAAAGCCGCCAGCAGCCAGTGCTGAGTGCGGCTCACCACCGCCAGAGTTTGCTGCACCAGCACCGCCATTGCTGCCTCAGAAACGCCCGCCGGGGCTGAGGCAGTTTTTATTAACAGCAAATAGTTCTTAATCTCCACAGAACCCATCCACCCGACTCCCACCGCCATCCAAGTTATCAGTACCAAGATGACAAACAGCCCGATCAAAGAAGCCCGACTTCCCAAAGAAATCTGCCTCGGAGCAAGTGCCGCCGCCCAAGGATAGCTCTTGAGAAAAGGATCTGGCCGAACCGGTGCGCCCGAATTCCAAATCTCCTCAATTTGACCGTCCAACCTCACCTTACCAATCCGCACTGTTTTCCAGGTATGCTGCGTTTGGGCATCTATTTTTACCTTGCCCGAAGGCGCTGCAAACTCAATATTTTTAGCAGCCGCCCTGACTTTTACCACATCTGTCGAACCAGCTTTTTCTACTGCTTGCTTCCACAGGTAAACGCCCAAATAAGCAGCTTCGATCGGGTCATCCGTGACTCGATTTTCCCCATATCTAGCTTTATAAGCCTTGACAAATTTACGATTTTCCGGTGTATCCACCGTTTGAAAATAGTTCCAAACCACCAAATGTCCGGCAATATTGGACGGCCCGATCGCCCGCACTTCTTCTTCTGCTACGCTGACCGACATCACCGGCAAATCCTCGGGTTTCAAGCCAGCTTCCTGCAGATGAAGGAAAAAAGCCACATTGCTGTCGCCATTGAGAGTGTTGAGAATAGCATCCGGTTTCACTGCTAAGATATCAGCGATCGCCTCGCCCACTTCCTTAGAACCGAGCGGCAGATACACTTCCCCCGCCAACTCTCCCCCCAGTGCCGCCAGTTGAGCTTTCACAATCAGATTTGCCGTCCGGGGAAAGATATAGTCCGAACCCAACAGGAAAATTTTCCGCTTCCCCTGTGCCAGCAAGTAATTCACCCCAGGCACAATCTGTTGGTTCGGGGCAGCACCCGTGTAGAAAATATTGGGACACTGTTCTAGCCCTTCATACTGCACCGGATAGAACAGCAACCCGCTGCCGTGCTCGAAAGCCGGCAGTACAGCTTTGCGGCTCGCCGAAGTCCAACAGCCAAATACCACTGCCACCTGAGCTTCTAGGAGCAATTGCTTAGCTTTTTGAGCAAAAGTCTGCAAATCGCTGGCTCCATCTTCTATCACCGCTTCCAAGGGGCGTCCGAGTACCCCTCCCGCCGCATTAATTTCCTCAACAGCCAACAGCGTCCCATCTTTTACAGAAATTTCGCTGATGGACATCGTGCCCGTCAGTGAATGTAACACGCCTATTTTGATCGGCTCACGAGTCGGGCCGGCTGCTTCGAGGGGGTTACTGCTCCTTGCGCCCATAGGGTTTTAGGTAATTTTTACTAATAACAGAATTTTTAGCTCGATCCTGCAGGAACTTAGCCTTGAGGTTAACTCTTGTTTAGCAGATTATTTAACCCGATCGCCACAAAACTAGGAAATTGCTGCACCCTGTGGATTTTAACGGTCAAACTGCTACATCTGACTTAAGTCTGCACTAAACCTGTCGTCTATTCCTCTCTTCATCTTTACGGATGTCGAAACAGCCAAGTCAAACAAACGACTGAAGGTAGTTATTGCGATCGCGCTGCAGAAAAATTCTCCCCCCCCGCTCTGCCTCTCCAGGGTAGGTTTTTTACAATTCAGAAATTGAGGGCAAGCAAGAGGCAAGTTTTAAAGGCATAACAAGTCGAAATCCGGCCTTCTTCCTCTCTCCCTCTCTCCCTCTCTCCCCCTCTTCCTTTGCCATATCTTTATTCCAGCAGATGGAAGTCACCCTAATTTCTCTCACTTTAAAATTCAAAACTCTTCCCCAGTCCCTATCTATCTTCAGGCAGAGGGAAGGCTTCGTGATTGGCTTTATTATAAGTATAAGGTTAACTTCTAAGTAGCCTTGTTAAAAATAAATTTAACCAACAATGAGGGTCAAGACAAATGAGTATTGAAGAAAACGCGACCCACACAGGCAGCGAGAATCAAGTAAGCCTACCAAAATCAAAGGAAACATTGCTGGGCGAGGAAACAGAAAAAGCCCTCGGTGAGCACAAACAAAAAGACCATCAAACTATGCGGGCTGTGGAACAGTTGAAAGCAGAACTTCAGCAGAAAATAGATACAGAATGTCATCAGAAGGTTGATTAAAACTAATAGGATTTTTTTTGAGGGTGTGGGTAAGATGCGGTCTTGCCCACACTCGCCTTTTGAAGGCACAAGGTAGAAGGCAGAATTAAATAAAAAAATTATAATTTTAAATTATTTTTGGTTTAAAAAAGACTGCCTGGGACGCACGGGTGACAATCCACCAGTTTTTTCACAGAAATACTTCATTGCAGCCAGCAAAAACGGTAAAAAAACCGCTAAGTATGAAAGTCGCAGTCCGTCCAAGAGGCAAAAATAACTTTTCCATCTGCCATCTTCATTTTTTCTTCATTTCTTATTCCTAGAGGTAGAGTGCAACGCAGCTCCCAGTTACCTATGATGAGTCTATTAAGTAGAAAATGTCTGATTAGATACAGATAGGGAGAAACCCATGAGCACTGAAGATAGAGCAAAGGCAACTGGCAACAACATCGCAGGCGCAGCTCAAGAAGCCCTAGGCAATGTTACTGGCGACCCGAAGGATAAAGCAGAAGGCAAAGCCAAGCAGGCAAAAGCTGAAGCTGGTCACGCGATCGAAGATGTAAAAGACGAGCTCAAAAAGAAACTAGACTAAGCCTAATACTAATTGAGAGGGTCGAGCAACCTGACCCTTTCAAGTATTCCAAATGTTTTCTGAACGGAGGAAAAAAAGGTGAGTTTATTGCAGCAGAGTCGCAAAATAATTGCGGGCGTACTATTGGTATTAATGCTGGCAGTTACTACTGCCTGCGCGCCCAGCGTTTCAGCCCAAAAACCGAGTGATGTACCTGTGGCAATTGGCGGCAGTCAGGGTAGTTACGCCCAGCTAGAACGTGGCAATACCGCCGCAGGTGAAGATTTTGGTAAATGGGTAACATTGACGGCTCAGGGCCTGGTTCAGGATGCTTACGTGCGCGACAATAACAAATTGGGAGTTGTAATTACCCCGCAAGTCCGCCCTACAGAAGTGAAAGATTTAGCCAAATCTTTAGCACAAGGTTTTCACCGCAATTTCCCAAATCAGGATGTAAGTGTTTTGGTTTACGCTCCTGACAAAAAACTGATTTTGACGGCTAAGTACGACCAGCAATCAAATCAAATTGAATACAAGTCTTGACCTGGTTAGAAAGCTTAAACTACAGCCGCGCGACGGTTTAATATTCCGCAGTTTTTTTGAAGGCGAAACAATCTCAAGTAGAGACGGAACAGTTGTGTAGATTGGAAGAGAGTTACCATGAGTAGCAGCGATAATTACAAGAGTCAAATCATGAAGGATTTGGCCCAGGGAAATCGAGAAATGATGCCCGAGACAACGGGTGAAGAGTACGAAAATTTTGACGATTTTGCTCAGAGAACTTCGCCGGATCAGCGCAAACAATTATTCGGGCGTTCCCTGAATCACGACTCCCTGCCGCCGGCTCAGTTGGAACCGGAATTGCAAAAGGCGATCGCCCAAATTAAGCCAAACGAACGTGACGACGTGGCGCGGGAATTCTTCAAGCATTTGGGCAAGAGAGGATTGGACGATCGCAAATTGGAAAAGCAGCTAGGGCTTTCTACCCACCACGCCAGCCGCATGAATGCTGACGATGTTACCAAGCTAGCCTCGTTTACCTATCACAGTCATCCGGATATTTTCCGAGAAGTGCTGGCCGAACAGCCGAGTTTGATGAAGTTTTTGGGTAATCCAGTTGTTGCGGGTATTTTGGGAATAGTTGCTGCTAAATGGCTCAACAACCGCAAGTAGTCGAGCAAACACTTGCACTATTGACTGCAAATCTTTTTGATTACAATTATATCAATTCCGGCTGCGCCGGAATGACAAGCGAGGACACGGCAGTGGCGGGTGCCAACACCCGAATAAATTTTTGGAAACGGCACTGCCGTGTTCTGATTTCGGGTAATATTAATTCCGATGCAACGGAATTGATCTTACTAATTATTCCTCACATATAAAAATAGCTGCACAGCAGTCAACAGCGACACACCTGACACTCCGCAAAATTAAATGTAGGATTAAGTGTTGCCTTGATACTCCCCACCGATGAATCGGGGGGATTCTTGATTAAGACCACAAAGGGACTTTCAAAGGCGTTATCAATGCACCTCTACCCACTCAGCGATTGGACAAATCCAAGCCTTGCGTATACTTTGTTTGTTTGTTTATGCTTTCAGAGTCCATCACAACGCCAGATAGGTACGCTCAATAATTCACTATTGCTTGTTTGGTCAGGCTACAGTCAAGCTGAGACGAACCAAAGAAAGGAGTTTCACCTTATTAAATTATTTCAACACGTAGATGGTTATTCTTAATCACGTTATAATTATACCACTTTGTATTAAGCTGTGCCATATTTTTTAGGCGACTAAGTAAGTCGCACCCGCGTTCCTCCCCATGTCTAAAGCCAGGGGCTTCCCGCTCGTTTTTCGGGTGAATGATCAAAAAAGATGAACATATCCACTATTTGGCGAAGAATCCGCAGCCAGCAAGCCTTCTGCTTGGCTGCACTCCTGGCAGGTTGCCTTGTATTTATCGGTTGTTCCCCCGCCCAGTCAGCGGCTGGCAATTCCGTCGATCCCAAGTTGAAAGAGCAAGTCTTGCAGATTATCCGCGAAAACCCGCAAGCAATTTTAGATTCGGTACAAGCGTACCAGCAACAGCAGCAGCAGTCTCTCAAAGCAGCGCAGGAATCATTTTTGCAGGAGATGAAAACTAATCCCAAATCTGCGATCGGGGATTCTCCCAGCACGGGTTCAGCTTCGCAGCAGATTGTACTTTTAGAATTCTCTGACTTTCAATGTCCGTTTTGCGCGCGCGCTCACGATACTGTCAAGCAGTTTATGGCAAAACACCAGGACAAAGTTACTTTAGCTTACAAGCATTTTCCCTTGACTTCAATTCACCCTCAAGCGTTGCCAGCAGCTAAAGCAGCTTGGGCTGCCCAACAGCAGGGCAAATTCTGGGAATATTACAGCGCTTTGTTTGAAGGGCAGAAACAGTTAGGCGAACCATTGTACGCATCGATCGCCCAAAAGCTCAATCTAAAATTAGATAAATTCAACACCGATCGCAACAGCCCCGCTGCCGAAGCCGCCATTGCCAAAGACGTGCAACTCGCTCAACAACTGGGCATTCAAGGGACTCCCTTCTTTATTATGAACGGTCAAACTTTCTCCGGGGCGGTCGAGCTTTCTGAGATGGAGAGCATTCTCGCTAGTCTCTCCAAATAAGTAAGCCCACCTGAAAAAACAGAACAGAGCCCCGATTTCTTAAAGAAGTCGGGGCTCGAAGGCGCGATGGGGTCGATCGCTATATTTACTGACTAATTTTTACGAGTGGGAACAAATTTGCTCCTTGTGTTGTCTTATTGACACTCCCGGGCCTCAAGGCGTGGGGATTCTTGGTTCTGGCGACATACCTTAAAACTATCTATCCTTGCGGCAATACTTAAACCAAATATCCGTTCAAAGGAACCAAATATCGAGCCTAATTTAGTTAGTCCCAGAGGGTTTTATCTCCCCAAGCGTTCGAGAATTACTTCTCATGTTACCGGATGCCCTACGGTACGTTTTAACTTCCCAAAATTAACTTTTCTGGTTTTGGCTTACCTTAGTCAGCCTAGCTATGTTTTTCGTGGTTTTCGCCACCCACTAACCATTATTGTTTCCCGACCAGTCGTTTGAGCTTGGTGTCTCATGTGTATCGGCGGTTATTCTACCTGTGGTATAAGTATCATGGTACTCTACTTTAAATAGAATGCAAGGAAATCTGGGGGGGTGACAACCCGCCTGAAACCCATAGTTAGTAAGGATTGAGCCTACTTGTGGTAAAAAAAGATAGGCAGCAGAATTGTTACACGCTTGCCTATCCAAAACAATAATGATACCAACATTCTACCTCATTCATTTAAAAAAACAACTAAGTTCAGCTCAATTGAAACTGATTGAAATCTTGCTAAGCTGTTAGTCATTTACATTTATTGCTTGAGCCCCTTACAGCATGGGGTCTGAGCCACAAATAGTGCAGTTTGAATGTCGAACAGCTTACCCTTGATACAATCAGAAAAACAAGTGAGATTAGAACGGCTCTCCCGGGTATTTCCCTATCCAATTACAACAGAAAGTCGGCGGAGAAAACTACAAAGGTTTCTCGATTTGCCTCACTTAACTATCTCACTAATTTGGTTCCCATTAATTACTTATTGGTTGATGACTTATTGCCGTGTGGGTAGTCGTTTATCAATCGCAATCGACCGCAGTCAATGGGGACGCATTAATCTGTTTATGGTTAGCCTGATCTGGGAGCGAAGAGCAATTCCATTATACTGGTCACTGTTGCCCAAATTGGGAAACAGTAACTTCGAGTCACAAACAACCAATTTACAGCAAGTTTTACCATTATTTTCCGAATATAAAGTCATCGTTTTAGGAGGCCGTGAATTTTGTGATGTCGATTTGGGAAACTGGCTGAGGGAAAAGGGTGTATCTTTTTGTTTAAGACTGAAAAAAAATCCTTGCATCGAAACGGAACATTTAGTTTGGCAACGGTTAGATGAATTAGGAATAGTACTCTTAAACTTCTTTATATTTTCAAGGTAAAAGAGTGAGAAAAACTCAGCCTGCTACTGGATTTGATGTTGCTTGTAAGTGGAAAAGAAACTACGGGGCATGGAAGGTTGATGCAGCGTGGTTTATACTCACAGATTTAGGGTCATTGCCGGCAGCTATAGATGCTTACAAGCAACGGATGGGTATTGAAGAAATGTTCCGAGACTGTAAAACGGGAGGCTACGATCTTGAAGGAACTAGTACAGCTCGGCGTAAGTATACAGACTATATTTGTGGTAGAATAACATATAGCGTTTCTCAGAAAGATGAGGTAAGCCGAGGTATGCTGCAAAGGTGGCAGCAGCGAGATTTTTAGGTAAAGATTAGTCCGCAAAC
>NZ_JANMZH010000225.1:0-6060 GCF_031383065.1 Microcoleus sp. OTE_8_concoct_300
ATAGCCAGACAGCGGGGCTATTTTATTAAAGGCAAATACGACCAATTCCAGCGCAATATTCCTTTCAGTGCATTTGTGCAAGCATTTCGGGAATTGATGGGGCAATTATTATCAGAACCGGATGCTCAATTACAAACATGGAAAACCCGGATTCTGACAGCAGTGGGCGACAGTGGGCAAGTGCTAATTGAGGTAATTCCTGAATTAGAACGCATCATTGACCCTCAAAGTCCTGCACTAGAACTGTCGGGAAGTGCCGCCCAAAATCGCTTCAATCTGCTGATGCAAAAGTTTGTGCAAGTATTTACCACAGCAGAACATCCATTAGTGATGTTTTTGGACGATTTGCAGTGGGCAGATTCGGCATCCTTGAAGTTGCTACAACTGTTAATGCAGGATAGGGGGCATCTATTAGTGTTAGGTGCTTATCGGGATAATGAGGTGTCCCCTACTCATCCGTTTATGTTGACGGTGGATGAAATTATCAAGTCTGGTGCAGTGGTGAATACTATTACCCTGCAACCGTTGAGTTTAGCAGATCTCAATCAGTTGGTAGCAGATACGCTGATTTGCGATTTATCCTCTTCTCAACCCTTGACAGAATTGGTTTATCAAAAAACCAAAGGTAATCCCTTTTTCTCGACTCAATTCCTCAAGGCGTTGTATGAAGATGGTCAAATTATCTTTGACCCCCCTGTGTCCCCCCTCAGTAAGGGGGGAAGTAAAGGGAGGTGGCGGTGCGATATTGCTCAAGTTACATTTGCCGATGCCTCGGATGTGGTGGAGTTTATGACGGTGCAATTGCAGAAATTGCCGGCCCTTACTCAGGAGGTTCTCAAACTTGCCGCCTGCATTGGGGCGCAGTTTGATTTAGATACCTTGGCAATAGTCAACGAAGAACTACCCGAACAAACAGCATCAGCACTTTGGAGAGCATTACAAGAAGAACTCATTTTACCTATTACAGAAGGCTATAAATGCTTCATTCCCACAGACGATCGAGCCAATACTGAGTCTGTTGCTAATCCAACTTATCGCTTCCTGCACGATCGCGTGCAACAAGCTGCCTATTCATTGATTCCCGACAACAAAAAAAAAGCCACTCATCTCAAAATTGGACAATTACTGCTACAAAATTATTCTGATCTAGAAAGAGAAGAAAAACTCTTTGATCTTGTGGGGCATTTAAATCAAGGAATTGAGTTGATTCTTCAACCGAGCGAACGGGAAGCATTAGCCCAACTCAACTTAGAAGCGGGAGGAAAAGCCAAAAGTTCTACTGCCTACACTGCGGCAAATATCTATCTGCAAACGGGAATAAATCTACTGAGGGCCAACTGCTGGCAAAGTCAGTATGAATTGACCCTAAATCTCTATATTGCTGCCGCTGAAGCTGCCTATTTAAATGCTGATTTTGAGGGTATGGAGCGGATGGCAGCAAAGGTTTTGCAAAAAGCCCAAACCATTTTAGACAAAATTAAAATTTACGAAATTCAAATCGTCGCCCAGACAGCCCAGAGTAAGATGTGGAAGGCGATCGCAGTGGGTAGAGATGCCCTGCGACTACTGGGGATCGATCTCCCGAGCGAACCTGACAAAGCCTTGATTGGTAAAGCGCTGCAAGCCCTGGCTAGTCAACTTCAGGACAAACACATTGAGCAACTGGTTGACTTGCCTGTGATGACAAATCCACAGAGTCGGGCAGCTATGCAACTCTGGGGAATGTTGCTTGCACCCATTTTTCAAGGAATGCCGAGTTTAACGCCCCTAGTTAGCTGCACCATGGTGAGTTTATCGCTCCAATTTGGGAATGCACCCGCCTCGACTATGGGGTATGCGATGCACGGGATGGTGTTATGTGCCTTTTTACAAGAGGTGGAAACCGGCTATGGCTTTGGGCAATTGGCACTCTCATTGCTCGATAGGTTCAATGTGCGCGAATTCAAGTCCCAAACTTTGCTTCTGTTTGGTTGCTGGCTTCAGCATCGCCAAGAAGCTATGAGGGCAATGATACCGACACTGAAAGATGGCTATACCGCAGGCATGGAAACTGGCGACTTTCTATACGCTAGCTACAACATAAACAATTACTTTCATGCTCATTTCTTGGGTGGGGTAGAACTAGACACTTGGGCAACCGAGATAGTAAGTTACAGCGCAGCGTTGGCTCAGGCGAAGCAATATTCTGTCCAGACTTATGTGGATATGACGCAGCAGACGGCGCAGAACTTGAGGGAAACAGTAAGTCAACCGGATTGCTTAATTGGAACTGCCTATGATGAAACAGTGATGATTCCTAAGCATAATCAGGACAATGAACTCTCTGCGCTCGCTTGTGCCTACATCTACAAACTCTTGCTTGCCTACTGCTATGGAAATTACACGGCGGCCCTAGACTACATTGCCCAAGGCCAACAGTATTTAATGGCAGTATCGGGATTGATTTTTGTTCCCATTTTCCATTTATATGCCGCCCTGACGAACTTGGCACTTTTCCCTACACAGCCAGAAACCGAGCAAGCTGATCTTCTCGCCTCTGTGGAAACCCATCAAACCACTTTGCACCAATGGGCGCAAAATGCTCCGATGAATTATCTGCATAAATGGTATTTAGTTGAGGCAGAACGGCAACGGGTGTTGGGTAATAAAGCTGAGGCGATTGAAATGTACGATCGCGCCATTTCTGGAGCCAAAGAAAATAAATTCCTCAACGAAGAAGCACTAGCTAATGAACTAGCCGCAAAATTTTACTGGGAATGGGGTAAAGAAAAATTTGCTCAAATCTACATAATTGAGGCGTATTATTGTTATATCCAATGGGGAGCCACTGCTAAGGTAAAAGATTTAGAAACACGATATCCCCAGTTATTAAAACCAATTAAACCTAGAAATAAAAACACTCAAAATACCGCAAGAGTAACGACCGATTCGGAATCTCTCTTAGATCTCACCACAGTAATGAAAGCTTCTCAGACGATATCCGGTGAAATAATGCTAGATAAACTGATGTCTAGCTTGATGAAAATTTTGATTGAAAGTGCCGGGGCACAAAGAGGATATCTAATTTTATCAAGCCAGGAAAAGCTGTTAATTGAAGCAGAATGGACAATAAATTCTCAACAAGTCACCGTGTTGCAGTCAATCCCCATAGAAGATTGTCAGGAACTTTCCTCCGCAATTGTTAATTATGTAGCCCGCACTCAAGAAAGCGTCGTACTAGATGATGCTGGCAGAGAGGGACAATTTACCAACGACCCCTACATCCAAAAGCATCAGCCCAAATCAATTTTATGTGTGCCGCTGATTAACCAATCTCAAATCCTTAGTATTGTTTACCTAGAAAATAATCTGACAGCCGGAGCTTTTACACCAGAAAGAGTGGAACTCTTAAAAGTGTTATCTGGACAGGCGGCTATCTCGATTCAAAATTCTAAACTCTATACAGAAGTACGCGACAATGAAACCAGGCTGACTCAATTCCTAGAAGCGATGCCAGTAGGGATAATGGTACTCAAACCCACTGGTACACCTTACTACGTTAATCAGAAGGCGCAGCAGCTTCTGGGAAAAGGAGTGGCGGCTGATGCCACGCGCGAGCAATTAACAGAGGTTTATCAACTATATACTGCTGACACTTCCCAGCCGTATCCTGTTGAAAAAATGCCTGGAGTGCGGGCATTAAATGGTGAAAGTTCCACTGTTAATGATATAGCAATCAACCAGACTGACAAGGTTGTACCACTGGAAGTTTGGGGAACGCCTATCTATGATAATCAGAGCAATATTGCCTACGGCTTAGCAGCATTTCAAGATATAAGGGAGCGCAAAAAAGCCGAAACTGAGCGGCTAAGGTTCACCCATCAACTTTTTCAAATCAACAAAGCTTACGAGCGTTTCGTCCCCAGTCAATTTCTGCAACTTTTGGAAAAATCTAGTATTCTTGATGTGCAATTAGGCGATCAAGTACAGTTAGAAATGTCTGTGCTATTTTCTGATATTCGTGACTTTACGACAATTTCAGAAAAGATGACACCCGAGGAGAATTTTCAGTTTATTAATGCTTATCTATCTCGGATGGAATCGGCGATTATTGAAAATAATGGTTTTATTGATAAATATATTGGTGATGCGATTATGGCGCTATTTAGCGGTAATCCTGATAATGCAGTAAACGCCAGTATTGCCATGCTGCATCAACTTCAAGTATACAATCAAGAGCGGGTGAATTCTGGTTATGCCCCGATTAAGATTGGGATTGGCATTAATACGGGGAATTTAATGTTAGGCACGGTGGGCGGGCAAAATCGCATGGATACGACCGTAATTAGTGATGCGGTGAATTTAGCTTCTCGTGTGGAAGGATTAACAAAAACTTATAGTGTTGCTTTACTGATTACACAGCAGACTTTTAATAAATTAGCTAATCCTAGCAACTATGCTATTCGCATGATTGCTGAAATTAGTGTGAAAGGCAAACTAAAGTTATCTACAATCTATGAAATTTTTGATGCAGATATTCCTGAAACAAAGCGAGGAAAATTAGCAACCAAAGATTTATTTGCTCAAGCTTTGCTCTTATACCGCCAAGAAAAATTTATCGCAGCCAAAGAATTGTTTTCTGAATGTTTAAAGGTCTGCCCTTCGGATCAAGTTGCTCAAATTTATTGGGACTGGTGCGAGCAAAAAAATCTTACTTTAAGCATGGAGCTATTAGAGAGAACTGTAGCATTAATTAAACCTCAATCTGAGGAATTTGTCAGTAAGTTTTATGAAATCCTTTTTCAGGAGTCTGAGCAGATTAAAACTCTTTTCATGAATACAAACATGGAACAGCAAAAAGAAAAGCTTTGGCAAAGCTTAGAAGTAATTATTGAAAATTTAAGGAAACCTAAGTTAATTCATGTTTTTGCTAAAGGATTAGGTGCAACTCATGCCAAATATGGCGTTTTAGAAGAACATTATCCTATGGTTGCCAATGCACTCATTCAAGCCCTGAAGGCGCAGATGGGTTTAGAGTGGACACCTGAAACCGAAAAAGCTTGGGTCGATGCTTATAAAATTATTCAGTCAGCTATGATTGATGGAATGACAGTTATGTGATCTAGATGAGGTGTTTGATGCTGACGGGCCAGAAATTAAACAGGGCAAGTTAGCGGATCTGGAATTGTTTGCAGAAGCTTTGACCATTTATTAGCAAGAGAATTTCGCGGAAACGCTGCGGCTATTTTCCGAGTGTTGGCGTCACAATCAGGGCGTGAGGGCCGCTAAAATTTATTGGGAACGCTGTCAGTCTGCATTGGTGAGTCGCACAAAAATCAAAGACCGGCCACACAATTTAGATTAATCATAAAAGTCCAAAGCTCGATCGCTACATTATTACACCGCGAGTCCCTGAGGGCTTTGAGAGTCCGCTTCTGGTGAGAGTTGGCAGCCGCGTAGGGCCAGGGAACTCTCACCAGCTATAGCAGATGTTGAAGGCTTTAGTTATCTAGAAGAGAGGGAAAATGCAATTGGGGGCAATGATTTGAGCGATTAAGAACGTCCTCACCATCGGGCGCGGTTGCTATATCTGAATATCTTGGCAGCAGAAAATGCGATCGACGGTTAACGCACAATACAAACTAGGGTAACGAAATCCGGACAACTACAAAGTATTTGCAGGCTGCTACCCGAAAGACTAAACATTTTGTTAACCAACCTTTTTTTTGCCTTTCTAACGCGCTATTATCTACAGAAAGCTGGTGCATTTTGACGGCTCGTTAATTTTTAGCAGAAAAATCAATATGCTCTCTATTGCAGGCGTTGCGGCCCAGACACTTATCTATGAAAGTGCCAACTCTCTGGTTTACCGGGCGATTCGGGAAGCAGACAACCAACCAATCATCCTCAAACTTCTCAAAGAAAACTACCCCACACCTCAAGAATTGGTGCGCTACCGCACCGAATACCGCATCACCCAAGAGCTAAAAGAGCCGGGAGTCGTACAGGTTTATGACTTGCAAAAATACCAAAACAGCCTCGTGATGTTTGTCGAGGACTTTGGCGGCGAATCCTTGACTA
>NZ_JANMZH010000228.1:0-56473 GCF_031383065.1 Microcoleus sp. OTE_8_concoct_300
CAATGGAATGAGCAAAATGTCCCGCAAGTCTTGGCTCATCGAGTAGCTTACTTAAATGGAATGATTGGTGTCAATCTCAAAGCAGCAGCTTAAATTATCATCAGTATTTATACTGATTGCATAACTGTTATGCTCCCTCGCCTTCTACTGTCAGGTTGTCCGCAGTGATTTCTTTTTTTACTGGGGCGAAGTTGTCAGTTAAATAGAGTTTCGCCATATCGTCTGCGAGAATTTTCGTACTCGCAGTGCTACTGAAGCGACTTATGACTTGATAGGGAACGCGAGCATAATAGCCAGTCCCAATTGCTGTTTGACTAACCATTGATGAGCGCTCCATCTGTAGTACGTTAGCCAGGAATTTGCTATCGAGCATCATGCTCATGAATCGGCGCTGTAGAGTAAGTTGGCGACTTGGGGCGTTCGCTACGTCTGTAGCTGCAAGCTCTGCTAAAAGTTCCTTTTCCTGGCTATCCAACGCACCATCGCTATACATCAAGGATTCAAGGGCTTCATACAATTCCTGAAAATCTTTGTCTTCACTATGATTTCCTAAATAGGCTTGTAACCAGCCATAACATTCTTCAAGCTGTACTGGCTTATCTACCAATAACAAGGATTTAATCTCCGGATCGTCAGCCAGTCCTTTCTAATTTACCATCCGTTGCAAAAATGCTTGTTCTCCTGGTTCGAGTACCCCATCGATCCAGGCAACACCGATGAGGAGTTTTAATAACTGCTTATAATCTTTTGAAGACCTTTCTTTATTTGCAAGTAAGGTAGCGTTGGGAATTGCAACATCAAAATGCTCATTGTTCTTTGCATTACTGCGAATGTTCTTCTCGCTGCTATACAATATTTTGCTCATGTCAGGCGATTTGACCACAATATATAAATCAGGATTGCCTTCAAATATCTCAAATTTGCCTCGAAAATCTGCTTCCGAGTAAGTAATTTCAAAGGTTCCATTGCTATTAGTCTTTACTTGTCCTAACTTATCGCTCTTAACAAGATCCTTGTCAAAGGCTTCGATAATTAGGTTAGGAATACCATTACCACTTTCGGCTTCGTAAACTCGTCCACTAACTTTAAAAGACATTCGATTCTCCTGTAAACAATTTCACTAGGTATTATAAAGTTTTTTAGCTCAACAGGAAATAGATAAAGTTGGTATGTCTGTGTAAAGTTATATTGCTGTTCACCTCTAAAACCACAATTAGTTACATTTGTTAAGGTTGGTCAATTACAGCACTTTCCGATGCTATGAGGTACAGTAACAACAATTAGTGAACCAATTTTTTAAATTGCATCGAGGAATGTGCTAAATTCTAACTCCAAAAGATGCCGCTAATTCCCGTTCTGGTTGCATACCAACTGTAGGCGGCATCGAACGATTTGCTACTTGCTCTATCAGTTGTAAATGTTGTGGCAACATTTTAGCTAAACTATATCGTTCTAATGCTGTTTGACGGGCCTTGACGCGAATTTCTGCCATGCGGGTAGGATGGTCTAAAACTTCATCAATGCGATCGGCTACTTGTTTCGGCGAGAAGTAATCGACTAGCAAACCGTTTTCTCCATCGCGGATAACTTCTCTCACGGGCCCTGTGTCGGAACCGATTACTAAACATCCTGTCGATAAAGATTCAATCATCGACCAAGATAACACGAAAGGTCTGGTTAAATAAACGTGTACGTCTGATGCTTGAATTACTTTTAAATACAGCCCGTAAGGTAGTGGCCCGACAAAGTGAACTCGCGACAAATCTAGCGGCACTTTTTTGAGCATATGGTCTTTGTAAGACTCGCCATTCGGTAAAGAACGCCCGTAACAAACTCTTTCTGAACCAACGATTACGACGTGACAGTTGGGGCGGCGTTCTTGCACATAGGCGATCGACTCAATAAACTCTGGAAAACCCCGGTAAGGTTCCATTCCCCGCGATACGTAGGTGACAATTTCATCAACGCCAGACAAATCTAAGTTAGGCAAAACCAGTTTAGCACCGGGGTGTGGTTTGAAGTAATCGGTATCTACGCCGTCGTGGAGTGTGGATAATTTTTGTTGTAATTCTGGCGGAAATTGCGATCGTTGCCAATAAGTGGGCGACACACCCCAATCGCAAGAATATAAATCGATCAGAATTGGCGCATTTTTAATTCTAATTCGAGCCATATCATCAACTGTTAAAGGTTCCGCTGGGTCGAAATCTGCGTCGGAACCGATCGAGTGATAAAACCACTCGAAATAACACAAAAGCGGCGTATTTGGAAAGGCTTCTTTGACAAACAATGTCGGCCCCCAACCAGAATGTCCGCAGATAATATCGGGTACAAAACCATCTGCTTTGAGTTGTTCAGCCATTCTAAATACGGCTTGTCCGTAGATGACGGCACCTTCTAAAGGGCGGACGTATTGGTGAGTCTGCGGGTGGGGTTCGCGGCTGGGTGTAAATGCTGCTTTGCGAACGCCGGGAATGTTCCATTCGGGACGCTCGTTTTTAGTGCCAAAAACAATTTGATTTTTGGGATCTGCGCCTAAAGCCGTGATAATGTGGCGGTATTGGGCGGGGAAGTTGGGGTGAAGAAATAATGCTTTCATTGTCTGTTGTCTGTTGACTGTTGACTGTTTTCTGTTGTTAGTTGGAATAAAATATTTAGATTCGGCTAAAAAGCTTTGGTTTTATTCATTGGGGGTTGGTGCTTTGCATATCCAGACGCAATCTCGCGGTACTGAATATGTATTTTTCAGGATGATTTCATAGTTTAAATGAGTGAGAAATTTTTCCATAATTGTATCAGTCATAACTGAAAATGCAGTGCCGTCTCTGCGTCCCAGCAGGTTTTTGTCCCACTCGCTGGCGAATTTTTGCCACCCTAATTCGCTGAGAATATTCCCGTGGTGAAAGACGCAAATTCGATCGCCCCGCAGCAGTTTGGGAATTTGAGTTAGGTAGTTGAATATGTCTACCGGCTCTACGTGTACCATTGTATCGTAACAAAAGCACGCATCAGCTGAGGACGGGGCGATGCCGTTTAATGTTAAACCGTCGAGTTTGACGTAAGAAACGCGATCGCTCCCCAAGCGCGATCGGGCGGCTTGTAGCATTTGACTGGAAATGTCGGCACAAATTAGTCGATCGCAATATTTCAGCAACAGCGAACCTGTTTTTCCGCCGCCGATACCAATTTCTAAAACCGTATGTTCTTTTTTGATGTACGGTGCAATAAATTCCTGTTCTATCAAGGATTCATATTCTGATAGCGAGTTAGCCGCACCAGCACCTTTCCCTATCCATTCATCGCCCAAATAAGCGAGTTCAGGATTATTGTCTTTCCATTCTTGGGCGTAGCTATCCCAAGCTTCTTCGTAGTCTATTTTAGGCCGTATTATTTCCATTGTTTTTGGTTTTTTATGTCTCAGAATACACAAACAAAAATCGCTTGATAGTCCTCCGGGCACAGACATTAATATTTGTTCAATCTCAAGCAATAACTTGACGATCGTTTCACTCTTGGGTTCTCCGTCTGAAAGTTGATAGTGATCTAACAAAGGGTAAAGTTCGTGAAGCAACCCCCCACCGGCTGGATTCAAGACTTCCAGATCAAAGTAGAATTCTAAAAACGGAAGTATCAGCTTTGACCGGACTGCTTCTGAAGGGTCTTTCGCCAATACTCTCTCAATACTTGGACTACTAAATATTTCAGTTGTTCCCGATCTTAGCGTGTAGTGAAAACATTTGTAAATGCGATTAATCACATCCACTTGAGCTTGATTGTATATATTGTAGCAATCTCCTATGTATTCATTTACAATAAAATATCCATCGGGTTTTAAGCATTTCCGAA
Source organism: Microcoleus sp. OTE_8_concoct_300 (assembly GCF_031383065.1). NCBI lineage: Bacteria > Bacillati > Cyanobacteriota > Cyanophyceae > Oscillatoriales > Microcoleaceae > Microcoleus > Microcoleus sp. OTE_8_concoct_300. The sequence goes on from NZ_JANMZH010000228.1 coordinate 3,847, forward strand.
CACTTGATAAACATCGTTCTAGTTCTCTGACGTGATGCAGCGAACCCGAGCAAAAAACTATATCATATTTTTTATTATCATCAATCGTAAACAAATTAAAGTCATCTTGATAAAAATTAATCTCTACTCCCGCTGCTGCGGCATCTTTTCTAGCAATTTCTAAAGAACTTTCGGAAAAGTCAAAGGCATCTATTTGAGTGACTAATCCTAATTTAGCCATCAAAATCTCGTGATTCCCCACACCGCAACCAATAGACAAAAGACGATCGAACCGTCGATTTTTGAAATATTTTTTGACTAACCACTTTAGCCAGTAAGCATTAGTCTTACCACCTGACAACCGATGGTTTATAGCTTTTTCAATAATCGGATTAGACAACCAGTAACCTTGCTTCGTAATTGCGGCTGTTGGGTTAGCCTCCCAGTAATTTTTAGCTGTTAATTCATTGGAGGTGTTCTCTTCCATACGCTCGGAATTTGACTCCATACTTTTTCACCCTTCAATCTTGAACCGTTACTTTTTAGTAAAATAAGCTTCTCGAAAAATTTGACCGTAAGTTTGAGTCATTTCTGCAAAAGTATTCAACGACTCTAACACATATTTAGCATTTTCTGCTAACCGCTGGCGCAAAGATTTATCCTCCAATAAAGTATGCAGTGATGCCGCTAGTTCTTCTGGGCGATCGGGCGTGTAAAACAAACCGTTAATTCCCGATCTCACTTGTTCTCTAATCCCAAAAACTGGCGTTGTAATAATTGGCAAATCGCAAGCCATCGCTTCCAAAATTACTCTGGGAAAACTTTCTACGCGAGAAGTGCAAACAAAAATATCTGCTGCTTGGTAATATTTCCCAGTCTCGGAAGTTTCCGGGACAACAGTCACCCTTTGCTGTAAATTTTGGGGCAATTCATCAACCAAATTGGCTAATTGATTGCTGTAAATACTCGGGCGATCGCCCACAATAAAACACCTAATTTTATTGTGCCATTTGTCAGGCAAAAGTGAAAGTGCTTTAACTAAATCCTGCTGGCCTTTGCGTTCGCATACCGTTCCCAGCAGCAAAATTACCACATCTTCTGCTGCAACACCTAAACTTTTTCTAGCCGATTCAGAATTATCCGAATTTTCGAGTTTGCTCAAATCTAAGCCGTTGTGAATCACTGTAAAATTGTGGTGGCTGTTGAGAGGCAAATACCTATCCCGCGTTGCATCCGCCACAAAAATTACTTTGTAAGGAAAGCGAAAACACTCTAAAGCTCTCGCCGCAATCTCCGAACCAAACCTGTTAAAATAAGTTTGCCAAGGTTCGCTTTCGTGCACGTTCCACACCGCAGGAATTCCGATTTGGCGCGCCGCATCAACTACAAAAAAGTTTTCTAAAGTATTGGCATAAATTGCATCTACTTTTAAACTTTCAATTTCCTTACTAAAACTGCGTACAGCTTCATTGTAAGGATCGCGCTGATAGATGTGTTCGAGAGGATTGTCGCGCACAATTACTTCAATTCCCTGCTGTTCGTAAGCTTGACGCAGGGGCCCCTCTGTTGTGCAAAGTACGATCGGCTCAATCACACCTTCAGCCGCCAATTTCACCGCGATTTCGTACTGATGCAGCGGCGCCCCCGTAAAATCCAGCGAATTGCTGCACATCAAAACTTTGAGAGGATTTACCAAATTATTGGCTGAGATCAAAGAGTCCAAATCACCCAATTTTAGTTCTTGCTTCTGGCCTCGGACTTCTTCCTTCTTCCATCTATCCGTTACATCCATTACATCCCGTAAATTGCTCGTTGCCGAACTTCCCTCTTCCTTCATAAAAAACCGTCGAGGTTGAATATGAAAATACTCATCTTCTAAAGACAAGTGAGGACTGTAAAAACTGTCATTTTTCCGTGCATACTTGCGCCTAAAAGCCGCTACTTCTTGAGGATTGTCGGTAAAACCCCTAGAAGTTCCCTCTTTGTGCAACAATTCCGCATCGGGACAATATACGCACCGATAACCCCGTTCTAACAGCCGATATCCGTAATCTGCATCATTGTAAGCAACAGCAAAATTATCCTCATCAAAACCGCCCAATTCTAAGAACAATTGACGCGGAGTAATCATGCAAGCCGCTGTTACTGCAGAGTAATTTCGCGTTACCATCGCTTGAGAAAGATAGCCTCGATTTTCGCTGTTCATCAGCTTAAAAGCGTGACCCGCCAAACCGTGATGCAGCCCGTGAATTACGCCCGCGTGCTGAATTCGGCCGTCGGGATATAAAAGCCTGGCGCCGACTGCACCCACAGCGGGAATTTGAGCGTATCCCACCATTTGACTAAGCCAGCGCGGGTTAATTACTTCAGTATCGTTGTTCAAAAACAACACATATTCGCTGTCAACTTGTTCGGCCGCGCGGTTGTTAATTGCTGCAAAACTAAACTTGCCCCCAGGATTTTTTATCCGCAAAACTTGGCAATTTAATTGCTTTAAATATTCCAGAGTTTTCGGGTCGTCGCTTTCGTTGTCGATGATGGCAACTTGATAATTTTTGTAGGTGGTAGTTTCCAGAGAATCTAAACAGGCTTTCAGCAATTTAAGCTGATTTTTAGTAGGAATAATCACCGTTACTGACGGACCATTATCCGGGAAATCCTGGGCAAATATTCCCAAATTTTCTTTAATTGCCCAGGCGTGCTGAGCGACATTGCCCTTAATTTGTCGGCGGTTTAGTGCGTCTTGAATGGCTTTTTGACCTGCGGCAAAACTGGCGGGTTTCGCGGCCCCAGATATGGCTGTAGAACCGGGTGCTGTTCGCCAGTGATACAGCACTAGCGGCAGGTGGGCGACGTGGCGAGAAATTTCGGTTGCTCTCAAGGCAAAATCGTAATCTTGCGAGCCTTCCAAACCTATCCGCAAACCGCCTATTTGTTCAAAAATGTGTTTTTTTACGGCGCACAAATGACCAAGATACATATAGGAAAGCAGCAGTTCCGGCGACCATTCTGGTTTGAATTGCGGGGCGAACCTGCGACCTTTGGTGTCGATTTTGTCGTCGTCTGAGTAGAGAAAATCGGTGGCTGGATGCGCTGCAAAATATAGGGCGACTTCGCCTAATGCGTCGGGAGTTAGTTCGTCGTCGTTGTCTAAAAACAGGATGATGTCGCCTGTTGCGAGGGCGGCGGCGCTGTTAGTTGCTGCGCTGATGTTGCCGTTTTCTGTGCGAAATGTGATGCGGATGCGATCGTCCTTTTGGCCCCAGTTTTTCAAATTTTCAGCAACAGTGGAATCGGTGCTGCAATCGTCGGCAATGCAGAGTTCCCAGTTGGGATAAACTTGATTGATTACGCTAGCGATCGCACTTGTGAGAAAATCTATCTGGGGATTGTAAACTGGCATCACCACCGAGATTTTTGGCAGCGGTTCCCGGCAGGATTTTAACCGATAAATCAAGTAATTGCGCGCGCGATCGTTCCACTGATTCACCTCCAGCCAAGCGTCATACCTATCAATGGGTTGAGGCACCACAAAACCCGCAGGCGGCAGCAAATCTCCAGGCGCAGTAAACTGTTTTTGCTGCCGATAAATCTTCCCCAACTGGTGCATCACCCTGACAATTTCCCACGGCATCGGCACAATTCTGCCCAGACGCTGTTTTCTCTCCCTCGCCCGCTGCCGGATTGCCTGTATAAAACTCGAAAACTCCTCAAATTTATCAGCACTTCGCTGCCAGATATCGTAGCGCCGCACGTTCAATATTTTCGGTGCTTGAAAATACAAAATTTCCCCTGTTTCTAACTCAGCTTGCAGCGAAACGTGCCATTCGCCTGGAGGCAAATCAACAAGGACTTCAAAGCCACTTTCCGAACTGTTAACCCAGTCTGGAAACACTTCGCCGACATCTTTTCGCCGCAAACCGTAGGCGCATTCTATAGAATTTTCCCCGCACAAAAAGGTTAATTTAGCAATTTTTTTAGAGTGGTGGCAGCACCAACCTGCAAACAAAATTTGACCCGGACGCTGTTCCCACACCGCCGGTACATCTAAGGATGCTTGAATCGTTGAAACTACCAGCGGATAAGCTGCCAAAAGATGCCATTTACCTCGCTCGTCTTGCGCTTCCAGCAGCACTTCGTGCCGTCCTGCCGACGCTTGGACTTCAATAGTAAAACAAAATTTATTCGCCGCCGGAATATTAGAGTGTGCTGGCGTTATATCGCTTGTTTCTCTGCCGTAAACACCCGCGAAACTCTTGTCCTCAATTCTGGCGCGGACTGCTGTAATCTCTTTTTTTCTGTGAAAAACCCAACCCACAATTAGCAGGTTGGAATCGCAAACTTGCCAAGTAGTGGGTTGGTCTAACGAAAACACAAACGTTGGAAACAACTCGCCGATTCGGCGCTGAAATTCCCACCATTTTTCTCTCAGTTGCCACAGTCCCGAAGACTTGATTCCCGCCATTTCTGCCTGTAATCTTTCATTTTCCTGGCGCGATTGTTCCAAGTCTTGCCGAGTTGCCTTTAATGTTTCCTGAGTTTGACTTTGTGCTGTTTCCAAGCGCAGTAACTCAGCCAACTTTTCCTGCAATCTAAATTCTTTCTCTTCAATTTTTACTTGACTTTGCCCTAATTCTGCTTCTAATTCCAATACTTTTGCTAAAGCTATTTGAAATTGCGATTCTTGGCCGGCAAGCTGTACCTGAGTTTGTCCTAATTCTGTTTCTAATCCGAGCAGTTTCGCCAAAGCTTCTTGAAATTGCGCTTCTTTGCCGGCAAGCTGTACCTGAGTTTGCCCTAATTCTGCTTCTAATTTTAAGATTTTTGTTAAAGCTTCTTGAAATTGGGATTCTTGGCCGGCAAGCTGTACCTGAGTTTGTCCTAATTCTGTTTCTAATCCGAGGAGTTTTGCTAAAGCTTCTTGAAAATTCGATTCTTGGCCGGCAAGCTGTACTTGAGTTGTTCCTAATTCTGTCTCTAATCCCAACACTTTCGCCTGGGCCTGGTGAAATTGTTCTTGCCACTGTTTGAGTTCCCAATAGCTGGTTTTTTGCTGTTTTTCCAGCAAGCGGATTTTTAGCCAATCTTCAAATGGCCAGACTGGAGATGCTGGGAAATGAATAACTTGATCGATCGCATCTTTCGATTCGCTGCTCAGATTTCCTGCTTTGGTTTCTAAAAGTTCATATAGTTCTAATGCTTCGGGAAAATATTGTTCTATTAAACTTGGTCTGTGACTTTTGACAATATCGTTGACTAATAAAGATTCTTCAAAATTGTCGCCCGGTATCGCACCTAAGTTGACATTAAATTTGTCCTTGACTCCGGAAATGAAAAGTTCGGGAGTGTTGCCGATCGGGTAAACGTTTGCTAGCAGACACCGATCGGGAAAACGTTCGTAAAGTTCTAAAACTTTTTGATTGTAGTGCAGCCACATTTTTACTGCCATTTCGGGATGTTGCAGCAAGCTGACATCGGTTCCCCGGCGGTAAAGGGAATCGACTACTTCCCAGGGCGATCGATAAACACAGATAAAATTAGCTTCTGGGAGCAAACTCAGCCAAAAATCCCAAAAAAGGGTTGTTCGCGGGTCTTTCCAACCCCAATGTTTGTGAGTTTGTTGATTTTGGTCGATCGCCCTTTTGGCGATTTCGACGTATTCTGGTGATACCGGAATCCTTTTTTCCAACGTACAGCCGAGTTCATCAATACCGTGCGATCGCAAAACACTTTTGTGAAACTCCACAAAATCAACATTCTCGAAATGACCTTTCACATTTCCGTCGGCCGCGCCCACTAACTTTTTGCCAATATCAACCCCAACTTTCTGAAACAAAGAAGCTGTTAAAGATGTACCAGAACGGTGCATTCCAGTTACAATAAAAACCGACGATTTGCTGTCATTTGTACTCACAATCTCTCTCCCTTCTCCCTCGCCCTAATTCTCACACCAATTTTACTTGCTCGCTACTCTCCCGGTAAGCCGAGGAACCGCCTGACTCGAAACCACGCGGTTCTCAGCTTCCAGAACTTGCTGGTTTCCATTGCCAAAACTCGATTGTGCGATTGCTCTAGTTCTTTTTTGACATTAATTAGCTGATTTTTAGTTTGATCCAACTGCGTTTGGACATTAATTAACTGATTTTGAGTTTGCTCCAACTGGGTGTGAGCTGAAATTAATTCAGTTTGAGTTTCTGCCAACTGGGTTTGAGATTCTTCTAACTTCGTTTGAGTAATCATTAACTTATTTTGACTGTGCTCCCATTCTATGTGAGCCGAGGCTAACTGAGTCTCGATTAGTTTAATTTTTGCCTGAGTAGACCCCAATAGAGACTGCGATTTCCTTTTGCTCACCAGCGATTTCACAGTGCAAGTTTCCAGAATCCATTCCGCCCCGTAGTTATTGATTGCTTTGACTATTAACACATCCTCTGGCGTCACAGTGTTTTTCGGTAAATAACAGTTCCAACCCGACTGCAACATCGCATCTTTTTCAAAATATGCAGCCACATCCGGGCGATCGTAAAAAGGCTCGCACCTCTGCACAACCTCACCGTTTACCCGCACTTGCACCTCCTCAATTCGACCGTCGAGATTCACATCAGCCGCCCATCCTTCCAAATATAAACTATCTTTTCTCGTAAAAGCAGCGACATCAATATATCCTCCCGGCTGGTGATTAAATTTCAACTCCGAAAAATCTCTCCCTAGCTGATTTGTGACCACATACAAATCCTGAAATTTGCAGATACCTTTTTTGATGCGGTGAACAAAAGCTTTGCCTCCGCTAACTTTTTCGACAAGTTCTCTCACAAACTTTTCTGTTACATAAGTTGTGCCGTATTCTTCCTTATCTAAAGACTGACTTTCGCTTTCGGGACTAAACAAAATACCGTTGGCAGGCATTTCTATGTGAGGCTCTAGCAAACACTGATCGTGAACGCTGAACATCAAAATGCCGTTAGGAGTCAATAAATCATACAAATTTTGGAGCCAATTCGTAAAAGTTCTTTCCGGCATATGGCTAAAAAAAGAATTAGCCAGAATGCAGTCAAACTTTCGCTCAATTAAATAATTTTCTGGTTTTCCAGTTGAGACAATACCATTGACGCCCAAGTATTCGGTTTGAAACTTGACAGCGTTAGCATAAATATCAGAAACCCAAATTTTTTCCGGCGGCATTTCCTGAATCAAAAACCGGGTAAATCGACCGTAACCGCAGGCAAAATCTAGAAAAGAAGGTACATTTTCAAAACTGCCAAAATGCCATTCTACAACTTGTTTAACTGTATTCAGGACGCTGCGCCCGATCCCATAATAGCGCACCAAAGCCCGAGTGCCATCGTCTCCATCGTCGGCGATTTTTTTCAAGCTAAACAAATACATTTCATCGTCTTCGCAGATCTTCAGTTTAAAATCTTCGGGAAACTTAGCTTGATCTCGAATAAATGCTTTGATTACGGGATTTTCGACTAAATCTATATTGATATCGCTCATGATTTTCACAGAATTTTAGATAACCTCGGTTGACGGCTCTTTCATCATAGAATCAGCATTAACAATAGTTAAACACGGTTCGATCAGCAAGTCAACGATGCCGTTACCGCAAGACTCTGTACAAGACTGAACTCTAAACATCGCCACATCAACGCAACGATCCAAATAAGTTAAATCTCCATCTACCGTTCCCACAACCCCAGCATTCAGAAAATAAACCCCGGGATTCAGCAAACATTTAAACTGAAACTTCACTACAATTGTCGTTCCCGCTTCCACATACCTAACTGACTGAGTAGAACCCTTCAAAGAAGCACCCGCCAACTCAAAACCGCTAATTGTTTTAATCAACATTCCAAACCTAACTTTGGAAGTTGACCGCGAGAAAGTGACAGAGTAAGTGTAAATATAATCTTGACGACCGATCAAGTGATTTACCACATTTCCGCTCAGAGTCTCGATGTGGGGGTTGATAATTTCCGCTCCGCGAGACGGATACCTTACCGTATTCGACGGTATCATCCCCGGATCGTAAAATTCCTCGTAATATTCCTTTGGTTTGGAGAGATGTTGCTCGGGTTTAACTTCCGTCTTTGTGCTTTCTAAATTAGCATCCTGAAGGGGGTCTTGACTTTCCTGTTTGGTCAGTTGGTTGAGATCTCGAATATCTGACTTCAACCCCAGAACCTTATCTGGATCGGCATAAATCAGTTTTTGATACTTAGAAATTACCACCTTCGGCGTGTGAGCAAGCAGCAATTCACCGCTATCCATTAAAATCGCCGACGTACAAAGTTGCACCACAGAAGTAGCAGCGTGAGAAACAAATAAAATAGTTCCGCCACCTTCCTGAATGCTTTGCAAGCGGGCAAAACACTTTCGTTGAAAAGCTTCGTCGCCGACGGAAAGAGCCTCGTCAACCACCAAAATATCCGGCTCTACGCTAGTCGCAACGGCAAAAGCTAGCCTGACAAACATACCGCTAGAATAAGTCTTGACTGGCTGTTCGATGAAATCCCCAATATCAGCAAAAGCAGCTATATCGTCAAACTTTTCTTCAGTTTGTTTTTGATTGAATCCCAGTAACTGAGCGTTAAAAAACACATTTTGCCGCCCGGTAAATTCCGGGTTAAACCCGCTTCCGAGTTCTAACAAAGCGGAGACTCGCCCTTTAACATCCACGCTTCCTGCGGTAGGCGTCAGCGTCCCCACAATTATTTGCAGGAGAGTGCTTTTTCCTGAACCGTTGCGACCGACGATTCCCAGAGTTTGTCCTTGAGGAATTGCTAGATTGATATCGTGCAGGGCCCAAAATTCGTCAGCGAGTTTTTTGCTGGGGTAAAGAATTTCCTTTAAGCGGTCTCCTGGACGATCGTACCGCTTAAAGCATTTGGAAACATTTTTGAGTGAAATTACATTTTCTGTCATGGGCGGCAGTCAATCGATTTTAGATTTTAGATTTTAGATTTTAGATTGACTTGAAATCTCAAACATATTTACAGCACAATCGATTTTAGATTTTAGATTTTAGATTTTAGATTGACTGTAGATATAAAACAAATTTACAGTACCCTCGATTTGAGATTTTAGATGAATTTTTGCTCTCCAAAAAATTTACAGCACGTCAGCAAAAGCGGGACGCAAACGTCGGTAAACCGCCAAACCTCCACAAAATATAGCAGCAGAAATCAGCGTGGCGACACCCCATTCACCCCAATGCTTAACTTCTCCAAGCAGTATGAGGTCTCGATAAACCTCCGAGATGGCGGCCATTGGATTGAGCCAAAATATCCAGGCTCGCCACTCTTGGGGGATTACTGATGCTGGGTAGACGATCGGCGTCAAATAAAACCAAAAATTTAGAATAACACCTAATGTCTGAGGAATGTCTCGCAAAAACACCGTCAAGCCCGCTGTCAAATATCCCAAACCGGCTGTCAGCAGCAACTGAGGGATCCAAACCAGCGGCAGCAAGCATAAAGTAGCGTTGAGCTTTTGCGAGGACACTGCTACTATTACAATCAAAGCTGCTAAACCCAGAGAACTTTCAATAAAAGCTGTAAAAATCGGCACTAGCGGCAGCAAACCGAGGGGAAATACCACTTTTTTCACTAAATTTGGCTGCCCCACCACGGATACTCCCGACTTGATCAAACCGCTGGTGAAGGCACTCCAAGGCAGCAAACCGGAGAACAGCCAGACTCCAAAGGTAATGTCGCTGTTTTCCGGGAAGCCTGCAAGGCTGAGCTTTACCTTGAGGACGATCGAAAATACATAAGTGTAAATCACTAATTGCGATAGCTGATTCAGCAGCGGCCACAAATTGCCCAGAATCGAGCCTTTGTATTGAGCTTCCAAGTCCCGGCGCACCAATGTTGCCAGCAGATTCAGCTTCGCCCACCGCTGGCGAATTGCGGGCAGCCTGTCGCCCACCCTTCGGGCCTTTTGGGCAACTCCTTTCACCGTTCTCTGCAATTTTTTCGCCCTCGTTCACTAGCTTCACACCTAAATCAACTCAAGCTACAATTGTGCAGCTTTTGCTAAACCGCAATTATTCCACAGCCCCGTCGCTTTGATCAAGCATATGCCACCCTGAGGAAGTATGTTATTTTAGCCGATCGCCGATCGCACTGCCGAACCCATCGCTAGTTTTTGCTCGTCGTCGTAGCCCCACCGCTGGAAAAATTCCTCGTACTCGCCCTTGGCATTCTGCAAACTTTCTAGCATTTGCGACGCTATAGTTTGACAGGCGGGCATTTGCAGGATTTGAATTAAATTGCGCGAGCGCTTCTGCACTCTAGCAGAACCGGCCGCCTTTTCCTCGCTTTGATGGCGCGAATGATACACGATCATTGCCGACGACATCGCCAAATTTTTCACCAGCAGTTCTGCTACGATCTCAGGAGCCGATCGCAGCGCCTCGACTACTCCGGGTGACGGGTGATCTGCCTCCGGTAGATCGTCCGTTAGATAGGTGACAAAAAAACCCCTAGCACCGTTCTGTGTTTTCACCAGAGCTCTAACGGCTTGCTCGATGTCGGCCTCTGAAAGTTGATCGGCCTCAATCAACGACAGTAAAGATTGAGTCAGCTCGATCGCCCCCTCAAAAGTTATGCTTTCCGATGCTAATAAAGAAGATGGAATACTCATCACGAACTCAATAATTGTAAAGATTCTGCTAACAATTGTAAACAATTCCCGCTGCCCGATCGCAGATAAATATGGCTATTATCTCCTCCAAACAACAGCCCCCTGATCCAAATCTACCCGAAGACATAGCCCCAGCCCGTCGCAAAAAAGCCGCCAAACCCCAGGCGGAATCTTTGCTAGAATCGCAAGAACTACCAGAGGAAATCAACAGCAAACAAGACGACAAAATCCGGCCCCAGCGCTTAGCTGAATACATTGGGCAAAAAGACTTGAGAGAAGTTTTGGCGATCGCAATTGCAGCGGCCAAATCCCGCGGCGAACCGATGGATCATTTGTTACTCTACGGGCCGCCAGGGTTGGGAAAAACCACAATGTCGCTAATTTTAGCAGCAGAAATGGAAGTTGAATGCAAAATCACCACAGCCCCGGCTTTAGAAAAACCGCGAGATATTGTCGGATTGCTGATCAACCTCAAAGCAGGCGACGTGCTGTTTATCGACGAAATTCACCGTTTATCTAAGGTTACAGAAGAAATCCTCTATCCGGCGATGGAAGACTGCCGCTTAGATATTACCATCGGTCAAGGCAAAAGTGCCAAAATCCGCAGCATTCCCCTGAAACCCTTTACCTTAGTAGGAGCAACCACAAAAGTTGGGTCGCTGACATCTCCATTGCGCGATCGCTTCGGCTTGATCCAAAGATTACGCTACTACGAAATAGACGAACTCAGTCTAATTGTCCAAAGAACTGCCCAAGTTCTCGACACTCAAATCACCCCAGAAGGAGCCACAGAAATTGCCCGCCGAGCTCGCGGAACCCCCCGCATCGCTAACCGCTTGCTGCGCCGAGTTAGAGACTACAGCGAAGTCAAAAATTTAAAGCCAATTGATGCCGAAGTTGCCTCGCTCGCCCTGGAATTATTCAACGTCGATCCCCTAGGTTTAGATTGGACTGATCGGCGGATTTTAACAGCAATGATTGAGAACTTTAACGGCGGCCCAGTGGGCTTAGAAACCCTCGCAGCTTCTACAGGAGAAGACACTCAAACCATTGAGGATGTATACGAACCTTATTTAATGCAAATCGGATTTTTGCAGCGGACAAATCGCGGGAGAATGGTAACGGTTGCTGCTAGAAAACACTTAAATTTTATTGAATAAAAAATGGAACGTGGGCATTGGTTATTGGTCATATCAATTCCGCTTGCACCGGAATTATAGTTGACTGTTGACTGTTGGCTGTTGGCTGTTGACTGTTGACTGTTGACTGTTGATTGTTGGCTGTTGGCTGTTGGCTGTTGACTAATGACTAATGACTTATAACTCTTCTTATAAATTAAGTAGGGGACGAACTCCGCACCTTACCGCTATAAGTAGTGTGAAACCAGTTTTTGCATCCAGGAAGAAACTATAGCGGTTCTCAAGAAAGTGAGGTATGCCCTATGCCCTATGCCCTATGCCCTATGCCCTATGCCCTATGCCCTATGCCCTATGCCCTATGCCCTATGCCCTATGCCCTATGCCCTATGCCCTATGCCCTATGCCCGATAGTACCTCATGTTACTGAGAAAGGCTATAATAACCAATAACTGCTAACATAAATTATTTTTCCACCTTTTTTACAGCAGTCAAATCAGCTTTTAAATCATGGGAAACGAGCGACAAATTCCGCAAAGTTTTTTCCCGATCAGCCGCAATTTTTAGAGCTGTTTCCCAAGTAAAAGTAAAAGAATGAAAAGAATCCGAATCAATTCTATCTTCATCCAAATCCCCAATAACTTGCTTAAAAATCTCAAATAACTCTTCTTGCAACCGCTCTATTTCCTCAAAAGTTCCGGCTTGGCGGATTCTTTGAATCAAATTTAGAATGATCAAATTAAACTTGTCAGCTCGATTTTTTTGTTTCTGCAAAAAGCGCGCTCGCAACTGCCAAAGCCAAGAAACAAAAAGAGTAACAAACGAAAAACACAAACCGATAACCTCGGAATTTGTTGCTAAAAAATCCGGCTTTTCGCGATCGTAATAAGCCTGAGCGCCCTCATGTATTGGTAGAGCAAAACTACCGCTTCCGGACGGCTGACTAATCATGGTCGCCAAACGATTAGCAGCCACCAAATTGCGGCGGCTCTCGAACAAAATCCGCGTAATTTCCTTAACTATTTCCGGATCGACATCCTCACGAACCAACAGAGTAGCCTCCACCCCAACGGTAGGCAAATCCGTATCTGGTACTGCTGGAGCGGCCTTGTAAGTACCCTTAGGAATCAAGTTAGCTTCGAGATAAGGCAACTTAATTTTCATCGCCGCTCCTTGGTCGATGGACACCAAGTTTGCCCGCGTATTTTGCAGCAAATCGCTAACCAAATCGCTCCCCGGAGGTAGCACCCGAAAAATAGCATCAGCCTCGCCGCTAGCAAACAACTTTGTACCCTCAGTCCAAGAGCCAGGAGTAGACTTAAAATCGCTTGCTTTCAAACCGTAATGTTGGCTGACTAACCAAAAAGAACTGTAAGAACCGCTGCCTTGAGCCATCAGCGCAATATGTTTTCCTTTTAAATCAGAAACGCTTTTAATTCCCGACTGTTCCGAAACAATTAAATGAAAAACTTCCTTAAACAAAGAAGCAATTACCCGGGCTTGGGGCGCTGCCGCCGTATCGTTCTGGACAATAGCTAACTGAGCCTCATTTGCCTGCAGCCGGCGCATATTTTCGTCAGCGCCTTGAGTCTCAACAACTTTAATCCGCAGGCGCGGATTTTGTTGCATAACTACCTCAGCAATTGCTTGTCCGAAAGGATAATAATTGCCTGTCTTGTTTCCCGTCGCTAGGGTTAATTCATAGACTCGCTGCTTGTCTTGGTGCAGCTTCGACCCAAAAGCTCCAATCAGGACAACGCTTAATAGAGCAACGGGAACCAGAAATTTATTTTGCATAGAGGTTGAGACTCGATCGTTAGAATGGCAAAATCAAAAGTATTCTCGATGAAAATGAAAATGGGACTCGGGAAATTCGACGCGCCCGATAGTGGAGGAGCCAATAGGCAATTCCCTGTTTGGCCAATGCTTTTAGGCCCCATCCGATGGGGGATTTACCATCGGGGATTTTAGATTAAGATTACCACTCAATCTAAAATCTACAATCTAAAATCTAAAATTGTCCGATGCTTTTAGGCCCCATGCCCAATTCCCACTTCCCCATTCCCAATTCGCAATTCTCTATTCCCCATTCCCCATGTTACTATCCCTCAGAATTGAAAACTTTGCTCTAATTGACTGCCTGGATCTAGAGTTTGGCCCGAGTTTGAACGTATTTACAGGGGAAACCGGCGCCGGTAAATCGATTATCCTAGATGCGATCGATGCAGTGTTGGGCGGGAAAGTCGATCGCCGATCGATTCGCACCGGAGCAGCGCGGGCAATATTGGAAGCTACCTTTGAATTGGATCCTGCTTCCGCAAGGTGGCTGGGCGAGCAAGAAATCGAACCCATAGACGGAAATTTAGCCGTTTGCAGCCGGGAAATTAACGCATCTAGCGGTACTCTGCGCAGCCGATCGCGCTTGAACGGAATTCTCGTCAACCGCCAGTTAATGGATCAACTGCGCGATCGGCTCGTCGAAATTACCGCCCAGGGCCAAACCGTCCACCTCGGACAAGAAACCCTCCAGCGAGAATGGCTCGATTTATACGGCGGCAAAAAACTCGCCGAAGCGCGATCGACAATCGGGTCCGCATGGCTGTGTGCCAGCAGCGCCAAAACAGCGCTCAAGCGCAGGCGTCAGTCGGAACAGCAGCGGCTGCAAAGACTCGATTTGTTAGAATACCAAGTCCGAGAACTCGGCGAAGCCCACATCGAAGACGCCGACGAACTCGAACACCTAGAACAAGAATCAATCCGCCTCTGCCACGTCGTCGAATTGCAGCAGCAGAGTTACCAAGTTCACCAAGCCCTGTACCAAAACGACGGCGACAACGCATCAGCCGCCGACTTGTTGAGCAAAGCCGAAGTAATTTTAAGCGACATGGCAGTTTACGATGTGCAGTTGCAACCAATCCTAGAAATGGTCAGCGATGCTTTAGCTCAAGCCACAGAAGCCAGCAGGCAAATTAGCAGCTACGGCGAACAATTAGAAGCAGATCCCGAAAGACTCGAAGAAGTAGAAGATCGGATTCGCGAACTCAAACAAATTTGTCGCAAATACGGGCCACTCAAAGAAGCGATCGCCTACTACCAAAGCATCCAAAACGAACTGAACGAGCTTTTAGAAGGAGGCGAGTCAATGGAAGCCTTAGAACTCGCATATCAGACCGCTTTAGAGCAATTAAAAGACACTTGCACCCACCTCAGCACCCTGCGGCGCGAAGCAGCCCTCAAACTAGAAACCCACCTCGTAGAAGAACTTAAGCCTTTAGCAATGGAAAAAGTGCAATTTCAAGTCGAAATCTCGCCTTGTCCCCCAACCGCCACCGGTGCCGACCAAATCGCCTTTTGTTTCAGCCCCAACCCGGGCGAGCCCCTGCAACCCCTGGGCGCGATCGCCTCCGGGGGAGAAATGAGCCGCTTTCTGCTGGCCATCAAAGCCTGTTTTTCTCAAATAGAAAGCGCCGGTACGCTGATTTTTGACGAAATCGACGCCGGAGTCTCCGGGAGAGTCGCCGGCGCCATCGCCAAAAAACTCTACCAACTCTCCGACAAACACCAAGTTCTCTGCGTCACCCACCAGCCGCTGATCGCCGCGATGGCTGATTTTCATTTTCGCGTCAACAAACAGACGATCGAAGCAGAACCAAGTATCGGCGAACCTGCAGCCTCCTTTGAATCAGTCGAACGCACAGTAGTCAGAGTTGCCGCCCTCAACAGTGAGCAGCGGCGCGAAGAACTCGCCCAACTCGCCAGCGGCCGCTCAGCAACAGAAGCCATCGCTTTCGCCGAATCCCTACTCGTTCAAGCCGCCGGATTGCGCCAAACTCAGTCCGCCAAACCCTGAAGACACAACAATTGTTCGTGCACCGCCAGTCGAAAATAGTCCACGCTGGCCGTTTGAGTCTCCCAAATCGGTTTTCTTAAATCTTTATGGAGGGTTGAAAAAAGTATGGAAGTTAAAAAACCCGGTTTATGCGTCCCAGACGGGAAAAAAAGCTGCAACCGAAACCGACGATCGAACAGGGTCAAACTCAGTCCCTCATACCCTTACACTGCCCGGATCGCCGATCGGGGGGCAAAAAGGCGGAGTTTTTGGAAGCCGGAGGTTACACTAAAAATAGCAAACGTAAGTTTTACAAAAAAAGCTGAAAGCCCCGTGAGTTTATTTACGGGATGACAGCTTATAGCAGCAAAATTGACAAAAATTCTAGTTAAAAACCACAATTGTGTAGAGAAGGACACACATCACTCGCAACTGGTGGTGTCACAATTGCAGCTAGTCCCACAATGCCCTCCGTCTTTGGGCAGTCCTCCCTGCAGTACGCATTCTTCTGCGGGCGATCGGCTCTTAGACCTGCCGAACCTACTTAAACAAGGCACGCACAATGTCAAAATCAGTTAATAAACCATTTAAACAGGATTCGCATTCTCTAACAAGAGTGCAGCAATGCCACAGCAGCATTACCCTCGCACCAGTAGTTCACTAGCAATCCCAACTGAATTGGCCTTGCTCTGTGGCCGGAGTTCTGTACACTGGGAAATAGTTTCACACATACTTGAGTTTTGTGCGATCTGTGACTCCTTAATGAACTTGCCCGCTCTCCTAGCTTAGAGACTAACCCTTACGCTTAAGATTCTGTAAAGGTCTATGAAATCTGCATCTCCTACCAATTACTCTTCGGACAAAGTGATAGATGTCCCTGTTTTAGGTAAAAATCATCAGGAACAGCATTCTCACCATCCCTCTAACAGTGGTCAACTTGTCAAAAGCCAACAAAACTTCTCCAGTGTTCTGGCACCCCTAAATAAGCAAAGTTTCACAGTAGTAGTTAAGGAAGTAGAAGAGAAACTTAAGGTTGTCAATCAAACCCTGGGAATGCTCGACAATATCCTTGACAGCCAGGGATTCGACGCCATCCTTAACGAAATGTTGCAGTCGATTACCCTGAAAACCGGGGAATTGCTAAATGCCGATCGCAGCACCATATTTTTATTAGACGAAGAAAAAAATGAGCTCTGGGCGATCGTCGCTAAAGACGAAAATGGCAAAAGTCTAGAGATCCGAGTTCCGGCCCATGTGGGCATTGCCGGAGAAGTAGCCACGGAAAAAAAAGTGGTGAACATTCCTTATGATTTTTATAACGACCCCCGCTCGGCTAACGCCAAAAAAGTTGAGGAAACTACAGGATATCGCAGTTATACAATGCTGGCGATGCCCCTGATTAACGAAGAAACAGGAGAGTTAGTAGCAGTCGTTCAACTGATTAATAAACTCAAGCCCAACCACGAACATTATGGTACTTTAGAAGCACAGATAGACAAGGCAGGATTTACTCAAGAAGACGAACAAGTTTTTCGAGAATTTGCCCCGTCGATTCGCCTAATTCTAGAGTCTTCTAAATCTTTCTACGCAGCAACTCAAAGACAACGGGCCGCGACAGCGCTGATGAACGCCGTCAACGCTCTTTCTCAGAGCAGTTTAGACTTAGAAGATACCCTAAAAAGCGTGATGGATCAGGCCCGCAAACTGATGAACGCCGATCGCAGCACCCTGTGGCTGATCGATGAAGATAAAGACGAACTATGGACGAAAATCCCGTTCGGCGACAGCCTGAAAGAACTTCGCATACCCAGAACAGCAGGTTTTGCAGGCATCGTCGCCGAATCCGGCGAACCGCTGTTGATTCCCTTTGACGTGTACGATGATCCCCGCGCTGAAACTTCCAAAGAAACAGACAAAAAAACTGGCTACCGTACTTGCAGTATGCTCTGTATGCCAGTTTTTAATGCAGACCAGAAATTGATTGGCGTCACCCAATTAATGAATAAAAAACGACAAGGAGAATTCCCCCCCTACAAGCCGGAAGATTGGCCACACGCCCCCGATCAGTGGAAAGCAAGTTTCAATCGCAACGACCTGGAATTTATGAAGGCGTTTAACATCCAAGCAGGAGTAGCCCTGCAAAACGCCAAACTGTTTGCCGAAGTCAAACAGCAAGAACAAAGACAAAAAGATATGCTGCACGCCCTGACTAACGGCGTGATTTCTACAGATAAAAAAGGCAATATAGTAGCGACCAATCCTAGTGCCCAAAAATTACTGGGTGTCAGCGATGCTGAATTAGCCGAAGGTAAATCTTTGCGTGGGTTAATTAAGTTAGAAAAAGGCGATTTTGGCAAGTGGTTTGATGCGTCTTTGTCTCCAGAAGACGAGAACGACCGCCAGCAGTATTACCCGGATCAAGTTTTGCTGTCTAGTGAAGCAAAATCGCAGAGTATCAATCTCTCGATTAATTCAATGACCGACGCTACCGACCCCAGCAAGGTCAACGGCGCGTTAGTCGTCATGGAAGATATTAGCAGCGCCAAGCAAGTCAAAAACTTGATGTACCGTTACATGACCCCAGAAGTAGCCGAAGCGCTGTTAGCTTCAGGGGATACTGGATTGGGCGGTAAGCGCAAAAACGTTTCGGTGCTGTTCTCAGACATTCGCAGCTATACCACACTTACGGAAAAATTGCAAGCCGAAGAAGTGGTAGTGATGCTCAATAAATATTTTGAAGTGATGGTAGATGTCGTATTCGAGTACGGAGGGACTCTCGACAAATACATCGGCGACGCTCTGATGGCAGTTTTTGGGTCTCCAGCGCCCCTAGAGGATCATGCTTGGTGCGCCATGCAAACGGCGGTGAAAATGCGGGAAAAACTGGCAGAGTTCAATCAAGAGCGTATAGCGAATGAGGAATTGCCGATCAGCATCGGTATGGGCGTGCATTCGGATGAAGTTGTCAGCGGCAACATCGGTAGTAGCAAACGCATGGAATTGACTTCGATCGGAGATGGGGTAAACCTCGCCTCTCGTTTAGAAGGCGCCAGCAAGCAGTACGGCACCGACTTGATCATCAGCGACAATACTTACAGAGATTATACCGATCGGCTCTACGTGCGAGAACTAGACTTTATTACTGTCAAAGGCAAAAGCGAACCGGTAATCGTTTACGAACTCGTCGGCATCCGCGAGGGATACTCGCCAGTGGGCAAGCCCCTAACCGAAACACAGCAACAAATTATAGAACATTACACCAAGGGGCGCGAATATTACAAAACTCCAGTCACCCAAAGACTCTCAGAAAGTGAGGTGAAAAACATCTTAAATGAGGTCGCCTCCATGCCAGAGACAGAGATTAAGAAACCACTGTCGTACAAGATCGAGCAACAGTTGGAACACGAACTCAAGAACTTGTTATATCAACTGAAAAAGCTCTCAGAATACGACCCCAAAAAACTGTCTGCAGCCGACGAACTCATTGTGCTGTTAGAGCCAGAAATCCAACTGCTGAGATTGGAAGGCCTCAAAAACCTCTCGGAAGACGAAGCCAAAATGCTGCTGCAAGCAAAAATCAGGCCCCTATCATCAGACGAGATTCAATACTTGCACGAAGGGGAAGTCAAAAAACTGTTGGAAGCAGACATCTTAGAACCATCAAATCCCAAAATCAAGAGGCTGAAGCCCTCAGAGATCAGACGGCTATTGCAGGCGAAAATTAAAAGTCGGGCCTCGGAGACAGTTGCAGAAATGTTAGATGAGGAATTTGAAAATCTGGGACTCGATCGGGTGAAAAAACTGCTGAGCGAGTTTAAGAAAGCCTTAGAACCAAAAGCCAAGCAAGCCTTTAAAGACGCCGAACGCGAATTTGAGGCCGTTGTGAAAGTTGACCCCAAAAACAAGGCAGCTAAATTGCACGTCGATCGCTGTAAGTTATTTCAGCACAAACCTTCAGATGTACTAAACTGGGACGGCGTGTGGAATCTCACAGAAAAATAGCAGTGGCCCCGCTCGCAAATGCTCCGGACCGCGGCCGTGTTCCGGGCGGGGGCGATCGGCATCGCGATCCCAGGTGCGCCCCGCCCGGAACATCCGACCCATTAACATCAATATCCTGTTGGGCAATTTTAAATAAGCTCCAACAGGTATCATTGTTAGATAACCCGACTGGAACTCGCTAACTTGCTGTCCCCATATGCCCGCCTTTCCCGCTAAAAGCGACCACAAACAAAGCACTTCTACCATTAGGAGAGCTTAAAAAATAGTTAGGACTGGCGCCAGCATTACCCAGTTTCTGAAAAAAATCTTGGGGCTAGCTGACAAAACATCCGCTCAAAAACCGGATTTTTGACCCCGCCCGCGTAAGTCCTAATAGCGTTGGCGGCTCCTAAAAGCAGCTTGCTTTCATCAGATAGTCAACGTTCTAGTCTTAGATATAGAAAACTACTAGCATCAGTTATGGATAATTGGAATTCGCAATCGGGAGATATTGAGTCGGTAGATCAGGTTTACCAACTATTGCTAGAGATTGCTCGCAGTTCGCTGTCAGATATCCCCAGAATCCCTGAAAACATCACTCTAAAGTCTCTTCCCCTGATCCAGAAATTACAAAGCATTCAGCAAAGACGACATGGGCAAGCGTTTAAATCCGATTCTTTTTCGGTAAACGATCTCGAATGGGTGGAGCAAGTCCGTCAACTGCTCGAAGAACTGACCGGCGAGTCTTTGTCGGAACGGCCAAAAATGCCGGAAAACCTGGCAGGCAGAGCTTTGGGCCTGGCAGATAAGGCACAAAGCATCAAAGAAACCATAGAAGAAAATGCAGCCGACAGCCCAACAGATGAAGAGGAGAGCTCCTTGCAGCCTCCAGACGCGCTGCTGAACCTTTTGCACCAGAGTTTAAAACATCAGCGCGCAAAAAGCTACAAACCCGACGCTCCCGAATGGCAGCAAGTCTTGACCCTGCTAGATGTAGTGCAGTCAATTTACAAGCAAATTCAACGTTAAATTCAAGCTTAAATAAGATGGCTTTTTATTGGGCGCGATCGCTAGCTCTTAAAGGCGGTTGCTCTTTGACAGAAAAACTTTTTTGCCGTAGCCAGAAGATTGCAGATTATGGCATTTTTGTCAACTAAACTAGGCTTAATCGCCTCTAGGGTAGGAGAACATGAGTGGACAAAACATCGGCGATTTGTCAGAAGAAATATTAGCCGATCGCTATCAGTGCGATCGGCGGCTCGGCAAGCAAGCAGGACGGCAAACTTTACTCGCCCGCGACTTAAAAACCCAACAGCAAGTAGTAGTCAAACTCCTCTCATTCAGCAGCGACTTTAACTGGGAAGACTTAAAACTGTTCGAGCGAGAAGTCGAAACCTTAAAATCCCTATCCCATCCTGCAATTCCCCGATATCTCGATTCCTTTGAAATCGACACGCCCAACCGCAAAGGATTCGCCCTAGTTCAGACTTACATCGAAGCCAAATCCCTACAAGAATATCTCTCAGATGGGCGCACCTTCAGCGAAAGCGAAGTCAAACAATTAGCAACAGCATTATTAGACATCCTCGCCTACCTGCACCAGCGACACCCCCCGGTGATTCACCGCGACATTAAACCCAGCAATATCTTACTCAAGAATCGATCGGGTAACAGCGTCGGCGAAGTATACCTAGTCGATTTCGGTGCAGTTCAAACCCTAGCAACCCAACAAGGGAAAAACAGTCACCGTTGTCGGAACTTATGGCTATATGCCACCAGAACAATTTGGCGGGAGGGCGGTTCCCGCTTCCGAGTTGTACGGCTTGGGAGCAACATTAATCGCCTTAATTACCAAGCAGCATCCTGCCGATTTACCGCAACAAGATTTGCAGCTCGAATTCGAGCAATTCACCCAACTAAGTCCCGGTTTTACCAATTGGCTGAAGTGGATGACCCATCCCAGTTTAGAGCGCCGTCCCGCCTCAGTCCAAATAGCAAAAGAAGTTTTAGAAAAACCACAGCAAATAAATAAATATTCCCAGACATTGAAACAGGGAAAAACGGTGGATACCTTTAGCTTGTTCAAGAATGCGATCGGGCGCAGCATTTCGACAGGAACTCTGGCTATAGGAGCTTGTTCAGTAATAACTTTCATCATCATTTGGGGGTCTTATGAGGCAATTATTGTCGCAGGAATCTGCGGCGTTATTCTCGGCTTGCCTCTGGGGTTGGCGAACGGAATAATCGCAGCAATTGTGACGCGCTTGTGGTTTTTTCCCCTAACTAATCCCCAACTTCACCGACAGGTTTTAAATGCAATTAGTATCGTACTCTTTACCTCGGCGACCAGCATTTTCTTATGGTCGCTCATCGAGTATTTTAATGATGAAAAGACGTGGGATATTATTAATGATGGAGAGCTTTCCATGTCTAACATTATCTTTCTGCTTGCAATATCGCTAATTGTAGGACTGTCAATGGGGGCAACTAGCAAGTCTATTGCCCGGTGGTATCAAAAAGCAAGCGGACTCTAATCTCAAATTTACAGCCCTAGACCCACTCAGACTCCTAGAAACCGGGTTTTTACGACAATACTTCGTTGCAACCGCCAGACTCGCTAAAAAACCCGGTTTCTGGACCACGACGATCGCCTAAAGTTACAATTAAGGTAAAAAACATGACTGGCAAAATATTAGCAGAACGCTACGAAGTGCAGCGGCAACTGGGAAAACAAACCGGTCGCCAAACGCTGCTCGCTCGCGATTTGCAAACTCAAAAATTAGTTGTGCTCAAACAGCTATTCCTCGGCAGCGATTTTGAATGGCAAGACCTCAAGCTATTTGAACGGGAAGCGGAAACTTTAAAAACACTTTCTCACCCAGCAATTCCGCGCTACCTCGACTACCTGGAAATTGACGAACCAGACAGCAAAGGATTTGCCCTGGTACAGACTTATGTAGAGGGAAAAACTTTGGAAGAGCATTTAACAGCAGGGCGTACTTTTAGCGAAAGTGAGGTGAAAGAATTAGCCAAATCGCTGTTAGCAATTTTGAGGTATTTGCACGAGCAAAATCAGCCTGTTATTCACCGCGATATTAAACCTAGCAATATTTTACTGCACAGCAGATCCGGTAACTCGGCGGGACAAGTTTATTTAGTCGATTTTGGTTCTGTGCAGAACCAAGCTGCAAAATTTGGCGGGACAATTACGGTAGTCGGAACTTACGGATATATGGCACCGGAACAATTTGGCGGGCGATCCGTTCCGGCTTCGGATCTCTATGGTTTAGGTGCAACTTTAATTTATTTGGTAACGGGTTTGCATCCCACGGAACTGCCACAGCAGGATTTGAGAATTCAATTTGCCGATCGGGCCGGGCAGGTCAATCCTAATTTAATTGATTGGCTGGAGTGGATGACAGAACCGAGCTTGGAAAAACGGTTATCTTCGGCTGAGGAAGCATTGCGATCGCTCAAAAATCCCCGCCCGCTCAAAAAAACTCCTATGGTATTGGAGCCGTCAGGCAGCGATATTAGATTGATCGAAAATTCTGAGTTTATAGAAATTGTAATTCCGCCAGAGGGAGTCAGTTTTGGTTTGATTACCCTGTTTACGGCTGCGCTTGCTGCGAATTTGACACTCTTATTGCGTTTTGTTAACGGGGAGATGGACGAGCAACATTTTAGCATAGCAGGAAGTTTATCAGTTGCGGTAGCAGTAATGTTTCTATTCTCAACATTTCGGAAATTGCGTCTCAGAATCGATCGCCAGCAAATCTCCTCTACCAGCCATCTGCTGGGGTGGAAATGGAATTATTCCATCGAGCCATCCCCCACACAGGACATTTGCCAGTTGGAAATTGAACAAATTGAATCCAAAGTTTCTCAGATAGTTATTCAAGCCGGTAACCAAAAATATAAACTAGGAGTGAAGCAGGGACTAAGTGAATCAGAAATCGAGTGGTTAGCAACAGAACTGAGCCAGTGGTTGGGAGTGAAAATTCAAAGAACTTTGACAGACGGTAAAAAGAAGATATCGATGTGAAAATATCTCCCGATCGCCAAAACAAAGCATTGCGCCCTCAACCTGTGGGATGGGCGTCCCGCCCGTCCAGTGTATTTTCAAAGCAGGCGGGACACTTCACAAGAATCATCCTCAAATTGTGCTACGCCGATCGCACTCGCTCGCTTTCTGTCAATCTCATGCAGCCGTCCGGCCCGATCGCCCGTAAAATGCTATCAAAGGGATTTGGCAAGTAGCACTCATCCCAATCATCTGTTAACTTGGAGATATTGTTGTGGACTTATCGCTAATTCCGGCACAGCCGAAACCAGGACTGCTCAACGTCCTGATCGAAATTACCGCCGGTAGCAAAAACAAATACGAGTTTGATAAAGAGATGCAAGCCTTTGCACTCGATCGGGTGCTTTCTTCCTCTGTCCAATATCCGTGCGACTACGGCTTCATACCCAATACCTTAGCTGATGATGGGGACCCCCTCGACGGCATGGTGATGATGGATGAGCCCACATTTCCAGGGTGCATTATCGCGGCTCGACCGATCGGAATGCTAGAAATGATTGATGGAGGCGACAGGGACGAGAAACTGTTGTGCGTTCCCGACAAAGACCCGCGCTACGCTCACTATAAGTCCCTCAAAGACGTAGCCCCCCACCGCTTGGACGAAATAGCCGAATTTTTTAGAACCTACAAAAATTTGGAGAAAAAAGTCACGGAAATTCTGGGTTGGCAAGATGTGGATCAAGTAATGCCGTTAGTGGAAAAATGCATCGCAGCCGATCGCAAATAAGCCCCTAACCCGCACTCCTCGACTGCAACCCGACTAAAAACTCAGGAGGCCGAACTTAAGGCGACCGCTGCACGTCTAAGGATGCAGTCGAGGAACGGGTGGCTAGAATGTCAAATCAGTCGTGAATGCCGAGTCACCGGAACGGCATTCCTCAAAACGCCACCCGGGCCCGTATCTTGAAAAAAATACTACTCATAGAGTAAGATGAAGCGCAAATTCTACCCCCGGGGAATGAGTTCTGTGTTATGGGAAATTTTACCCGAACACTGTTGGAAAGGCGCTATGTTAATCTCAGAACACAAAACACGCCGGGCAGCCCGCAGGGTGAAAAAAATAATCTCTCAAGCGTGACATCTCCTACACCAACCGGTACGGTTTAGGTTTCTAACAGCCCAAGTGTTCGGCACTCGGATGCTTTCGGGATAAAGCGCTTTATAGTACGGATTGCTAAAAACTAAAAACTAAAAACTAAAAGCTAAGATTTCAGCTCCCAACTTCCTGCCCCCAAAGCTAAAAAAGATGCCAGATTCCGCACCCTCTCAACCCAATCCACAGCCTTCCGATCACAAAGCCACTATGGAAAATAGTCCTTTGACCGAGTTTGTCGTTCAGTTTTGGGGCGTGCGGGGCAGCATCGCCACCCCCGGCACCAAAACAATTCGCTACGGAGGGAACACCTCTTGCGTAGAAATGCGCTTGGGCAAAAAACGCCTGATTTTTGACGGCGGCACAGGTCTGCGAGTTCTAGGTCTCAACCTGCTGCGGCAAATGCCAGTGGAAGCCCATATGTTTTTCAGCCACACTCACTGGGATCACATTCAAGGGTTTCCGTTCTTTACTCCTGCCTTTATCCCGGGGAACTGCTTTCACATTTACGGAGCGATCGCCCCCAACGGCACTACAATCAAACAGCGTCTTGCCGACCAAATGCTGCACCCCAATTTTCCCGTCCCCATCCAAGTGATGCAGTCAGACCTCAAATTCAACGATTTGACTCCGGGCGATATTCTCGAAATCGACGATGTGAAAATAGAAACGGCACTGCTCAACCATCCCAACACCGCGATCGGATATCGAGTCACCTGGGGGGGACATACGGCGGTCTACTGCACCGATACAGAACATTTTCCCGATCGCGTGGACGACAATGTGGTACACCTAGCTCGCAACGCCGACGTGCTGATTTACGACGCCAACTACACCGACGAAGAGTATTACAACTTCAAAACCCCGAAAGTCGGCTGGGGACACTCGACTTGGCAAGCAGGAGTAGAAATAGCGAAAGCTGCAGGAGTCAAAAAGATCGTGATGTTTCACCACGATCCGAGTCACGACGACAATTTTCTCGATGGCGTAGAAGCAGAGGTGCAGGCAGCCTTCGCCAATGGCTGCTTGGCCCGCGAAGGCATGAGCATACCAGTGATTTAGGCAACAAATCGATGCAGGCTCAAAAAAACCGCCGCGAGAAGGCAGAAATTAGCAGCGAGAAGGCAGAAACACCATGAACCACAAAAACCCCCCCAAGCGTCGCTCTCGCAGCTTGCGGGGGCTTTACTCAAGTTTGCTGGTGTTGATAATTGTCTGCTGTACCGGAGGCGGATGGGTGGCAGCCCAGACAGCCGCCGACCACACTCCGGCGCGACTTGCTCAAGTGTCTGCAATTGAAGATAATGGCACTGTCGATCGAATTCCCGATCGCTACCAACTCGGACAGCAACTGTACCTAGAAAACTGCGCCACCTGTCACATCGGTTTACCGCCGCAAGTCTTACCGACAGAAACCTGGCGCAGATTGCTGCAAGATCCCGAACACTACGGGCAAAATATCAAACTGCTAGTAGACCCGTCCCGTCTGCTAGTGTGGAACTACCTACAAACTTTTTCCCGTCCCCAAGCCAAAGACGAAGAAGTCCCCTATCGAGTCGCCAGTTCTCGCTATTTCAAAGCTCTACACCCCAAAGTCAAAATGTCACAACCCGCAAATATCAGCAGTTGCGTTACTTGTCACCCCGGCGCGTCTAAATACAATTTCCGCAAGCTTACCGCCGAGTGGGAAAACTCTCCGTAGGGAACACAGGAATTATCCACAAACCATTGAGTAGGGACGTTATGGGGGCAGTTTGTGGATTGGGTGTATCGCCCGAATGCGGATGATGAGATTTTAGACCAACCGGAGGCAATTGATACGGCGACAGCCTCGACAAGCCACATCAAAGCAGGAAACTTTTAACGTCCACAGACCAAAACCCTACACCATTACCATCCATCCTCACGTTCTTCTTGCAGAACATACTCAGGCCGAAACGATTCAGGCCATGAGTTCAAATTATCGCAGTCAATGTTTGGCTCAAAGGGGAACAGGTTAACCCGCTTGGGTTCGCCGTCCACAACTTCCTCAATTGTGAAGGAAGCTTCGTAGAAAATGGGCTTGAGATAACGTTGGGGAATATAAGCGTAAACTATGGCTTCGGGGTCGTGTTCTGCCAAAGCCTCCATCAACTCTTTTACGGTCATGCTTTCCATGTATGCTCATTCCTGGCTAAATTACCCGCTAAAGTAACAGAAAATCTTTGCTCTTCCCAACTTGCCCCTAATTCCACCCCAACATTATAGGGCAAAACATTAACACTAGCTCCTGTATCCAGTAACCCCATAACCTCAACAGAACGATTTTGATAAGTTAGTGTTAAAGGCAGATACGGAACATCAGCTAAAACACCAAATTCATCTCGTTTAGGGTGAAAAGAATATCGCCTTCCATTAAACATTTTGAGTTTGCTTATTTTCTATTTCCACTAACTGCATCAATTGCTCTGCTGCACTATTATAAGTATGCACTGAATACATAATTTCGGCAGCTTCATTACCCATGACAATTCCTTCTTGTTTCGGCAATTCATCCCTTAAAAACTGCATCATTTGAAACTTATCAGCACCGGATAAATGACGAATATGGGGTAATAACTCAAGATGTGACATAAAACCCCCTTGAATTCATTTTTCTATTTTACCACTATCTTAAAATTTAAACTGCTCCTAAACATCTTGATCCTAAGTCTTTATCTGCGTCCATCTGCGTTTATCGGCTCCATCTGCGGTTAAAGCTCAAACACAAACTAAACAGGCAAAAACAGTCGTGAAAAACTAATTTCAATCTCAGGAAAAGCTAGCATTCTGATCGCACCATTATCTGCAACAACTATCTCAGACTGATAGCCTCCCGGTGCAGGATTCCGATAAATATATGCCTCCCGTGCCTTGCAGATTTCCGAACTCTGACTGCAACAGTACCTCAACGCGAAATATCAGCAGGTGGAGAAGGAAGTGCCAGTGCGCCAAAGCCGAAACGCCGTCTGACGATGCAGATGGATGAGCAATGGTCAAGGATGAACCACTTCCGGCAACAAGCAGTGGGTGTGGCTCTTTGTGGCAGGCGCCGCATAGGCTTTACCGTCAATGTGCGGTGGTCGGAGCGTGATTTCTGGTCAGCCTATGCAGACGTTTTACCCAGTAAACGACAGCGTGCAGTGGGCAAAGAAACGGGTTAGCTGCTGCTTGATTGGCATAGAAGTAAAAAATCTGTGCTTTTAACTACTTTTTGAGCAATTGTTATGATATCTTAACTTTACCGGAGGCTAGTTCCGACAATTTAAGAAGCCTGGTTATCAAGTAACCTGATTTATGATTGACAGTAAAAAAATTCAACTGAAATGGGAAAGTTATTGGTTTAAAACCTTTGGGAGATGGCGATCGTGCCCATTGACCTGCCCAATAGACAGACCTCATCCTCGGCATATTTTTTGGAGTTGGATTGGCAGTTTTTTGGCAATCACTGCAACGTCCTATCTTGCTGTAAAAACTAATTCTCCTTTACTAATGGCTCCGTTTGGCGCCACAAGCGTTCTCATCTTTGGTGTCCCTGACAGCCCTTTGGCTCAACCCCGGAATGTCATTGGGGGCAATTTCTTAGCTGCTCTCACCAGTTTAATGATTCTGCATTTTCTCGGTTCTTCTCCCTGGGCCATGGGAATGGCTGTTTCTACTGCGATCGGCATTATGCAGATTACCAGAACCCTACATCCGCCTTCGGGAGCAGTTGCCTTAGTCGTCATGATGACCAAACCAGACTGGAAATTTTTGCTAACACCTGCTTTTGAGGGATCAATAATTTTGGTCTTGTGCGCCGTCATCTTTAATAATTTAGCGGCAGACAGGACGTATCCCCAGCACTGGTTATAGCATTATCTCTAATTCTCTCATCCTTCCCTCGGGATCACTACCCAAAATCGGGATGCTCCCTCGATTCCTTCTTCCTTCTTCCTTCTTTCTTGCATCCGTTACATCCCTCGCGCGTGCTTCGTTGCCGAACTTCCTGCTGCTAGATCAATCAAAAAACACTGATTTGTCCGGCGTTGGTCGAGATCCCTTTTGAAAGCGTTCCCAGGACTGCTTTAACTGAGCCGGCGCTGGATATTCGCGATCGTAAACCACCAGCACATTCGTCAAATTCCGTCCCGCAGGCAATAAAATCTGCCCTTGATGAGCCAAACCCACCGAAGCGCCCCCGTCCAAATTCATCGCTTCAAAACAGCCGATCGCCTGCATAACTTTAGCTTCGGCTTCCAAAGATAAACTATCAAGAAAAGTCACCAAAAATAACTTATCTCTGGAAGCCGGAAAGCCGATCGCCGTTCTCGAACCCACGCCCAAAACATGAGAATCTTTAAAACCTTCCGACAAAGGAGACAGCCAAACTTTCCCCCCTTTAACCAATCTCGGCCCGCAAGTGAGAGAAAACCAATGTTGACTCCAATCCGGCTTACCTTCGATTCTAGCCGTCACCATTTCCAATTGATTTCCCGCTTTAATTCCCAAAGTCGTGCCGTAATTTTCCCATCTGCTGTATTTGAGAAACTTACCCGCCGCCACCATATTTCCCAGCACTGATTTCTGCTGATCTTTACCAAAAAAAGTCCCGTTAGCAACAACAGCAGCCCGGTAACGCGCCACCATATTTTCAAAAGGTTCATCACCCCGCGTGACTTTAGAAGTATTTGCAAAAGCTGCATTATTAGCTAACCCAATTGTGATAAAAATTTCTGGGTCTGCGAGGTCAATAGTTGTGAGATAAAAACTTGCGCCAGCTACATTTTTGCGGCCCAGTTGTACGGGTTTTGCTTGCTTAGCGGAACGTCTGATAATTTGAGGTTGAGACGGCTGCGCTGCAGGAGAACTTTCTGGCGATTTTACAATTGGATTACTCCGCAGAGGTTGATTAGTTTTTGCAGATTTTACAATGGGATTGTTAGGGAGAGGTGGAGGAGTTTGATTGGATTGTATACTTGATAAAAAAGCGAGTGACTTTTGCCAAAGTTGACCCGCGAGAGTCAAGAAACTATCTCGGTTTTGGGCGATCGCAAAATAGTCAGCCGCAACCCGCGCCAAAGCGATGCCCGTTAAAAATAAAAAAGTGCGCCGCAGCATCGGGCGACAACCTTCAGACTGTTTGCGTTTAGACATAAAAAAATCTCAGCTAGGATAGCGAACAGTTTTCTATGACTGTGACTACAATGGGCGATCGCGTGAATTCTGAAACTACCAGTAGCAGGGTGCGCTGCGGCGCACCTTACCACTAATTCCAAACTCACAACTATTTTCCTAGCCGGTATTCCGCATCCCCGCAGCAATACCATTAATCGTCAGCAGAGCTCCCCGCAACAATTCACCCTTGCTGTAACGGGAGTGAATCACCCCCGGAATCCCGCTACTACCGTGCTGCCGCAAGCGTTTTAGCAGCGAAACCTGCAACAAACCCAAAGGCACAATCGTCGCATTTCGCAACTGCACCGAACGCTGCAATTCCGGATCTTCGTCCAACAAACGTTGGTGTCCGGTAATAGTTAAAACCAAATCGCGAATCAAGTGAAATTCGGCAGCAATTTGATCGAATAAAGCCTTAAAACGCTCCTTGTCAGCGGGCAAAGCTAACTCCTGCACGTAGTGTTCTGCAATCTGCAAATCCACCTTAGATAAAGTCATTTCCACCTTAGAAATTACCATTCTAAAAAACGGCCATTTCAAGTAGAAATACTGCAAAAGTTTCATGTGTTCTTCCGGTTCCTCCAGCAAAAACTCTTGCAAAGCTGTGCCGACACCATACCAAGAAGGAAGTAAAAAGCGGCTTTGAGTCCAGCTAAACACCCACGGAATTGCTCGCAAACCGCTGATGTCTTTTTTGCCACCGCGACGGGCGGGGCGAGAACTAATTTGCAACTGGCTGATTTCTTGAATCGGGGTAACTTGGTGGAAGAAATCGACTAAATCCGGCTGTTCGTAGATTAAATGGCGGTAGTGCGATCGCGATCGAGCCGACAACTCCTCCATAATCTCATTCCAAGGGTCGATGCCATCAAAACCAGTGTGCAGCAAACTAGCTTGAATTACCGCAGCCGCCACAGTTTCCAAATTATAAAGCGCCAACTCCGGCAAAGAATATTTAGAAGCCAAAACCTCGCCTTGTTCGGTAATCTTAATTCGCCCGCTAATACTCTTTCCAGGCTGAGCCAAAATTGCCTTGTAAGCAGGCCCGCCGCCGCGCCCTACAGAACCGCCTCTGCCGTGAAAAATCCGCAACTCTACATTGTATTTTTCCGCAACCCTTTGCAAAGCCTTTTGAGCTTTGTGGATTTCCCAATTGCTGCTGAGGAAACCCGAATCTTTATTGCTGTCCGAATAGCCCAGCATCACCTCTTGCAATTTGAGAGTTGCGATTGGGTTTTTGACACTCTCTTCGCTTTTTTCCGCTAGTTCCTGCGCGTATCCTCCTGTTAGCAAAGCTCGATAAAGAGGCAAATCAAATATTTGCTGCATTACTTCCGGCGCTTTCTTCAAATCTTCCACCGTTTCAAACAGGGGAACTACTTGAATGCTGCTAATTCCTGTAGCCGGGTCGTAAAGTCCTGCTTCTTTTGCTAACAGCAAAACCGCCAGTAAATCGCTGACATCGTGGCTCATGCTGATGACGTAAGTTTCGCAAATTTCCGGACCAAACTCCTGCTGCATTTGCCGCAATATCCGGAAGGTATTAATCGTCTCGCAAGTTTTGGGAGAAAAGGGCAATTCTGCTGGAATTAAAGGGCGGCGAGTTTGCAGTTCAGTTGCGAGCCAAATAATTCGATCGCATTCCGACATTTGATTGTAAGACTTGGGCAAAATTTGCAAGTATTCAGCAATTTCGCTCAAAGCCTCGGAGTGTACTGTTGACTCTTGGCGGATATCGAGGTAAGCCAAATTAAATCCGTAAATTTCTACTTGGCAGAGCAGATTTTCCAAGTCCCGACAGCTCAAACCTGTTTCCACTAAATTGTGCTCGATGAGCTGCAGCTCGGTCAAAAACTCAGCGCCCGATCGATAAAGGCCGGTCATTCCGGGATTTTCTGACAAAGCTTCGCGTTCCCGCTGCAACTCGTCTCCTTTGTAGAGCCGCCAATTGCGATCGCGCGTATTTTCCAGTCGCTGCTGCACGTAGGCCAGCTTCAAGCGATAAGGTTCTTGGCGGTAGCGGATCGCCCACTGCTCGTACACATCCGGAAATTCCGATTTGTCGCGATCGAGAGATTCGAGCAATTCCGGCAGCACGTCGCTCCAGTGCAGCGACAAACTCAAAAGTTCGTTCAGCCGCTTCACCGCGCCGATGTACTTCTCTAGCACCAAGTGGCGCTGATAGCAAGCCGTTTGCCAAGTAACTTTCGGAGTCACAGAAGGGTTGCCATCCCTGTCCGAGCCCACCCAAGAACCGAACTTGCAAAAATTGTAACTCGGCGGTTTCAGATAAGGATAAGAAGCGTGGAGCGCTTGCTTTAAGCGGTGGTAGAGTTCGGGAATAGCTTCAAACAGAACTTCCTCGAAGTAGTGGAGAGTGTATTCCACCTCGTCAAGCACAGTCGGCTTGAATTGGTGCAGTTCGTCAGTGCGCCACCAGAGGCGAATTTCTTCCATCAGTTGCTCTTGCAGAGCGGCCGCTTCCCAGCAAGACACTGGGTAGGGGCTTTGAGAGTCAGTCCCAAGCACCTGAAATTTCTCGTCTACTTGGTCTAGCTGTTGGAGAATCTTCGCCATTCGCCGCTGCTTGGTGCGGATCGTGTGGCGGACAATTTCCGTCGGGTGAGCGGTGAATACCAAGCGGATATCCAACTGATCGATCAAGCGCTGGATTTGCTGGCTTGGCACGTTCAAGCGCTGCAGCATCGGGAACAATTGGTGAAAAGTTCCGGCATCTCGGGCGATCGTCTCGCTGCTATCTGCACCGCGAGGAGCCGTTTGGGCGGAACCTGGGCCTTCCCTGTGGCGCGGGCGATCGGGGGCATCCGTTGCTTGTCCGGGCAGCTTAGAAAACATCCGCCCACCAGCATCGTTGCTGCTAGCGTAAGCTAGCTGTTGGTCTCGCTGTTCGTAGTGCTGTTCGACAATGTTGATCAACTGGAAATACAGTGCAAAAGCCCGAGCCGCGCGGATTGCGGCGTTGAGGTCGAGCTTTTCGATTAGCTGTACCACATTCGACTCGCGAAACCCAGTGGCCTGTCCCTCGGCGGAATTGACCGATCGCATTTGTTGGAGCAAATCCACCAATTCCTGCCCGCACTCCTGTCGCAGCACCGATTCCCACAAGTCCTCTACTACTTTGAGGCGATTGCGCAGAAACAGGTCTGATTTTGAGTAAGCGGGAAAAGGGGAAATTGATGTTGCTTCAATAGCCTGTTCTGAAGACTGGAGGACTGAACTCATCGGGCTGTTCCTCAATAGCTGCGGGTGTCTGTGAAAATTGTATTGTTTAGTTTCGCCTAAAACACTTTTGTTTGCAGTCAAATTTGAGACAACTTATTACAAGGTAGAAAGTAAAAGGCACTTATTTACAAAGTATAACGAAAGAGAAATTCTCACATCACGGATTTTACCGATTGTCAAGCTTTTAGGTCAGTTGACTTGCGATTTGAGATTTTAGACGATCGGCGTGAGACGTTCGGCGATCGATCGCGTCGAGTCGCGATCGCGTCGAAGGATTTGAGATTTACTTCAAAGATGAATCTGGGCTTTTGAACTAGGGTCAAAAATTTTGATCTCTCCACGACAGAAGTCGGGGGCTGGTATTTGTTTGTGGGCGGGTTCAAAAAAATTAACTTCTAGCTGCAGCATCCGGACTTGGGCCTTCTATTCCTGTGATTGAGGAAAGTTGAGCACCGGGAGGCGCGAGCCCCGAAAGACTTCTTCGCTTTCAATGCCGATCGACGCAACAAACTCAGCAGCAGCCGCGGCCGCCACCAACCCGCCCAGCATGGGTAAAGCGACCAAGCTCAATAAAATGTCTGAAGGAATTGGCAAATTTTGACTCTTGGGTGCAGCAGTTTTTGGCAAATCTTGGTTTTCCGACGGCATAAATCCCTCCTGCGTATTCTGTTATCCCTAGTTTACAGGCTAGGGCGGGTTTTCTTGCCTCGTTGTATCCTAGATTGGGGCGATCGCAGCGTGTTCCTCCAAGAATTAGTGCCGTGTCGATCGCACGCCAGACAGGGGTGCGTGCCGATATCCCCTCAAGGATGTGACACAAAAATGAGAGGATACGATCGCTCGCCCCTTCGATCGAGAGCCCGATCGAAGACCTGTACAAAAGTCCGCGCGAGCGAAGCTATCCCGAAGGGAATCGCCCCCAGAATCGATCGCACAGTTCGATCGCCAGCCAAGTCGATCGCCCTTCCTTGTCAAACTATCGATAATCATTTGATCGCACAAAACTGCTCTCCTGCAAAGTCGATCGACTGAAAGGAAATTGCATCCTGTGTACGATCGCCCGAGGGGTATAAAACTATCAACAATCATGCGATCGCACAAAACAACTCGCTCATAAAGTCGATCGCCCATAAAGCCGATCGCCCGTAAAGTCGATCGCCCGAGGGGTGTAAAACTATCG
Organism: Microcoleus sp. OTE_8_concoct_300; assembly: GCF_031383065.1. Classification (NCBI taxonomy): domain Bacteria; kingdom Bacillati; phylum Cyanobacteriota; class Cyanophyceae; order Oscillatoriales; family Microcoleaceae; genus Microcoleus; species Microcoleus sp. OTE_8_concoct_300. The sequence goes on from NZ_JANMZH010000228.1 coordinate 38,194, forward strand.
ATAATCATTCGATTGCCGCTCATTCGATCGCCCGATCGCCCCAAACAGAAAATCACGTAAAAACGGGCGATCGACTCCAAGGAAATTGTACCCGGTGTGCGATCGCCCGGGGGGTGTAAAACTATTGATAATCATTCGATCGAACAAAACTAATCGCCCGCCACGTCGATTATTTGAGCTTGTCATATTATCCCTCTTTTAGTGGAACAATCGTCTCCGCTACAGCTCTTAATATTGAGGCGAGGCGATCGAAATCAACATATGTGGGGATATGTTCTTCGGATATAACTTTTTGCAGGCTTTTCCAATCATCTATCAGTGAACCTACATCTAGACTAACATCAGTTTCAAAGTTTGTCCATTCATCAGACGAAACTATCCAATAGTAATCTATATCATTAATATCTAATGATATTATGCCCTCTTGTTCCATTTTATTCATGAGTTTATCAAACAATATCCGTAGTTCACCAACCGTCACCTTCATCGATTTATCCTCTCTATTTTCTGCGATTAAGTTCTTGTTCTATTTTTATTAACTCATCTCTTTGCTTCTTGATTTGTTTTTGAAGTGCATTAATACGCCCCTGTATAATTTGTTGCCTTATTTGTGGATTTGGTGCGTTTTTAAGCCTGCCATCGTTATCATAAGCATCGGGATTTGCTATGTAGTCATTGAGCTTTTTCTCGTGTTCTTGGATTAGGTCTTGATAGGAGTCTCGGGCTTTCTCCAATTGAGGTGTTGTCATCTTTTGGTAAAGTTGGCTCCCTGTACCGCCTGTTCCTTGAGAATATAATACTCCAAGTTCCCCAACTATATTTCTTACACCAGTTGCCAACGTAGTTGTTCCGTGTAGTCCCAAAGCTACACCTGCTACTATGGCGGGAGCACCTTCGATGCAAGTGAATCCTGCTATACATAAAAATCCACCTCCAGCTGCAGCACCACCGCCTGCTATGATTTCTAAAATTCCCGTGACAATTGCCGCCCCATCTCCTAACCGTTGTCCCCACCAAAAATAATTGTAGTCGGGAAGCCCTTTAAGCCCTCGTTCCACATCTTGTTCCTGTCCATCCCAGTAAGGGTTGAAGACCTGGAATAACCATTTAGTTGAATCTCCGATATTACGTAGATACTGATATACTGCGCCAGCAACAAACATCCCAAGAGGTCTAAAAAACTTCAACAATTGTTGAATAACTTCTGCCAGTGCAGAACGTTTGTTTGGAGGTAACTTGCCACCAGAACCACCCCCACCAAAACCACCAGACGGATTATTAGCTAAATCATCATTCCCACTCTCACCTGAAGGGGAATCAGAACCACTACTACCAAAGACAACATCTTTAAACTTAGGCTCCTTAACAATAAAAGTCGGTATCAGCCAAATATCACCAGGCTTCGGAGGCTTCTGAAAATCAATCGGCACCTCCCCCTTCGGCGCCTTATTCAACCGCGGCGCTTCCCCAAATTCCGGCAAATTATTCGTCGGGGTCTGTGTTCCTTCCGGGTCAAATGACCCCCCCCGTTTCCTCCGATTCACCCGGCGCATACTTGCCATCTTTCCAACTAGACTTCGACCAGCTTTCACTCCAATTATTGGGACCATCATCCCAAACTGTCCCGCTGCGAGTCCAACTCCAACTGCTGCCATTACTCGTCGAAACACCCTCTTTCGTCACCGATTCAGAGTCGTAACCGCTCACAGTCTCTGTCCAACTGTAACCTCCCTTAAAATAAGATTTGCTGTAACTTGAACTCCAGCTAGAATACTTGGAAACCCAACTAACTACCCCCTGGCTATCCTCAGTGCTTTCGCTCGACCATTTCTCGTAAATCGAACTGCCATTCTCAGTTTTGCGACCATCTTTATAAGTTGTGACTGTCTGTGAATTCCGAGTCCGGGAGCTATCGCTACTGTTAGATGAAGTGGAATTACTGCCCTCGGTGCTGCTGTTACTTTTAGTAGCTGTTATTGTTGATTCGTCACTGCTACTTTGAGTAGTATAAGTATCAGTCTTATACTCGCTCTGCCACCGATCATGATTTTCCGAATAATTTTCTTGCTCGGAATTAGAACTGACTTTGCCCTCACTGTTGCTGTTGGAATAATTCGACTTGCTAACAGAATAATTATCCTGATTGTGGCTGCTCGTTTCCGGGCCGTTTTTGTAGTTTTGGGTATCATTACTCTGAGTTACCGAGTAATTATTACCTCGATTGTTATTCCAATAATTGCTGCCGTTGCTGCTATGAGTTTCCTGAGACTGATTGACGGTATATGTGTCTCTGTTGCTGGTATTTTTTGACTTGCCGTCATCGTAAATGCTGTTAGTATTACTATTGGCTTCCGAATAAACATCGCGGCTGTTGCTGCCGACTGTTTGGCCGTCAGTTGTAGTGTTGTCCCAAGTAGAATTGATAACTGAATAGTTGTCGCTGCTGTTGCCATATTTGTAGAAACCGCTGCTACTGCTACTCTGATAATTCGAGCGATAGACTTGGTTTTCTTCCCCGCTGTGAGTGTTGGTGTAACTGCTGTTATTGCTGCTATTAGTCCAGTCAGCTTTGCCTTGAACTTGAGTTGAACTGTTGTTGAAAGAACTGTCTGTGCTGCTAGTATTGCGAGTATTTGAAGTTGATTTTGAACCCCAATCGTCTTGGCGCTTGCCGTTACTCATTGAATAGTCCGTGCCGTATTTGCTGTCAGATTGAGAGAAGCTGTTTCGGTAGCTCTCGTCAGTGGTGTTTGTAGTTTGTGAAGGACTGGTATAATTGCTAGAACTGCGGGCTTTTTGATTGGATGAGCTTTGGTCGTTGCGAGTGCCTTCGTATTTAACTCGGCTGTAATTGTCCTGTGATTGATTTGTGTTTTCGACTGAGTTTTGGGAAAAGTTTTTGCTGGTGTATGTAGCAGCATTTGTGCTGGAATCGCTGGTGGATTCGTTAAAAGAGTTGCCCTTGCTGTTGGTGTTGACGGTGCTTTTATCCCAGCTTGATTTTGTGTTTGAGAAGTGGCTATTAGTTTGAGAGTCGGTGGTGGTTGTGCCGTTAGAGTTGCTGGTAGTGGTGGTTGTGTTTGGCGCTAATTCTGTGGTATAGGAGCTAGTGCCTGCCTCGTTGTCTCCGGTTGAGGTGCTGGTAGTCTTTGGCGTATTACCTGCGGCGTTGGTTAGGGCCGGTCTTTCTGAGGGTTTGGCTGCGGTATGATTCGAAGAGTTACTGGTATTTGCATCAGCATGAATCAGGGATTTTGTCAAGTGTTTTGTGGCTGCCAAGACTGGGATTGTGGGGATTGTTTCGATGGCAGTAGCAATTGCCAATTCGCGATTTAATATTCCGTATCCTGTCCTTTCGTCCCATCCGGGTACGTCGATGTCGCTGGCTGTTTTTAGGAGGATGTTTTTGATTTGTTGGCGGCTGAGTGATGGGTTGGCTGCCCACATTTGGGAGAGGGTGTTTGTGACTTTAGCCGCGGCTATTGATGTGCCTTGTTTTGTTTCGGTTGTTGATGGTTCTGCTGTTTGTGGACTGCTGATTTGTGCTAAGATATCTAGCCCTTCTCCGTAGCTGGAATAGGCGCTGCGGTTGTTGTTTTCGGCTGCGCCAACTGTGATGATGTTGTCGAATTCTGTGGAGGCTTGTCCGAGTGCGGATGCGAGCTCCCCTTGATTTCCAGCGGCTGCTACAATCAGGATGTTGTTGTCAAGGGCGTATTTAAGTGCTGATTTTTCTTCTGCTGTCAGTTTGTGCCGTGTGGTTTGTGTGCCGTCGGGATTGATTTGGGTTAAGTCGAAGCTGAGGTTGACGACGGCGTTGGGTTGTTTTGAGGCAATGGATGCGTCTACAAATTCTATCAGGGATTGATGCCATTTGCCGCTACCAGTGGCTCGTCCCAACCAAATCGGAGTCGATTTTTTGGTGGCGTTTTGATTGTTGGAGTGGCTGATAATTTCTAAAATTGTGTCGCCGTGTTGGTTTTCTTGATTTGGTTGCAGTAGGGGATTGTTGTCGCCCTCGATTAAGTCTTTGCCGAGTCGGATTTGGCTGTAGTCGATGTTGGGATTGTTGGCGAGAAAGCCGGTGTCGATGATTCCGATTAATGGTTGGTTTTGTTGGGGGAGGTTGGGGGTTATTTCTGGTTGAGTTTCTGTGTCGGTGACTGTGTATTCGTTGATGGTTGTTTCGGAGTCGCTGTCAGTTGCAGTTGCGATGAAGGAGTCGGCGATGATATTTTGTGAGTTGTCTGGCTGATTGTTTTCCTCGGATGGTATTTCGGGAGTAATGGCGAGGTTTTGGGAATCGAAGTCGGAGTTTACATATTCATTGATGGTTGTTTGCTGCTGATTGTCGCTGGCGGTGGTGATATTTTCTGATTGTTGCGAGTGATGGTTTTGTGTGACGGCGATTTTGGGAATAATAGTTTGGGCGTCGGTAACTATATATTCTGATGCGGATGGTTGATGATTTTGACCCGATTCTGTTTCGGGAATGAGTGGGAATTGTTGGGCGAATATGCTGTTGAGAGTTTCCGACTGTTGGGAAATTTATTCGAGAGAAATTAGCGGGAAATTTTCAGGAGTTTGGCTGGCTATTTCGGCGCTGTCGATAGGATTCGGGGAGATGTTTTCAATTTCTCCGGTGAGAATGTCTATGAAGTCTGCGGGTATTGCTGGTATTTCTGGTTTGTCTGCTTGGATAAAGACGGGTATTTCGATTTTGTCACCTGTGATGAAGTCGATTGAGTTGACATTTACGATCGTTGGTTGAGTGTTTTCTGAGATAGTTGAGATGATATTTTCGGAAATTGTGGGGTTTTCAGTTTCTCCCGCTGGGGAATTTTCGGGTTTTGTCTCAACAGGATTTGTCCGGGAATTGGGAATTTCAGAAATTGTCGGATTTTCAGTTTCTGCTGCTGGGGAATTTTCGGTTTTTGTCTCACCAGAATTCGTGGCGGAATTGGGAATTTCAGAAACAGTCGGATTTTCGGCTTCTACTGCGGGAGAATCTGTTTTTGTCTCAACAGGATTTGTCTGGGAATTGGGATTAGAGGAAATTGTGGGATTTTCAGTTTCTGTCGCAGAGGAGTTTTCCGTTTTTGTCTGGGCCGGATTCGTCCGGGAATTGGGAATTTCAGAAACAGTCGGATTTTCGGCTTCTACTGCGGGAGAATCTGTTTTTGTTTGGGCTGGATTTGTCGCAGGATTGGGATTAGAGGAAACTGTCGGATTTTCAGTTTCTGTCGCAGAGGAGTTTTCCGTTTTTATCTGGGCTGGATTTGTCGCAGGATTGGGATTAGAGGAAATTGTCGGATTTTCAGTTTCTGTCGCAGAGGAGTTTTCCGTTTTTATCTCAACAGGATTTGTCCGGGAATTGGGATTAGAGGAAATTGTCGGATTTTCAGTTTCTGTCGCTGGAGAATTTTCTGGTTTTGTTTCAACAGGATTTGTTGCAGAAGTAGTATCTGCTTTTTCGTCTTCTAATTTAGTCTCAGTTTGTGGCGCAGCGTCACCTATCAATTCTTTGCCTTTTTCTGATGTACGCCAATCGGACTTTTTGGCAATTACATCATCCATTGAAATGACTTTAGGGGTGGCAGCTTTGAGGGAAAATATGATATCATTGTAGTCAGCATCGCTCCCTTCTCCTATCCCCATATCTTCCATGACAAATATACTGCCACCATTCGCAACACTGGCTATTTGTCCTGGTTTAAAAGCATCGCTGGAATTAGCTGTTGCCATTGAGAATAAGGGTTTTTTGTCGCCGCCAATGCCTGGGTTGTCGTATACTTGCTGTATTGTGCCGTTGGGAACTACGATGATACCAAGTTCGTCTCCGGGAGTCATTGCGAAGGTTTTGATTCCTCGGTATTCCCCGATATTGAAGTTGTTTTCTCCCTCGAAACTAGAGAATGAAGCTGCTTCTGTACTGTCAGAAATGGCGATATAACCGAGTGAGGAGTTGCTTAAAGCGCGTCTGGCTGCTTCTTTAATAAATGCTATTGAATCGGGAACAAATTCCTGTATTCCTGTGAGGCTGATAATTGCTAGTTCTCCTTGATACCAGCCTCCGTCTGATAGGTAATCGAAGCTAATTTTACCGGTTTCGTCTGCTTGGAAAATGCCGGAGTCGAAAGAGATGTTATTTTGAGTGGCGGGTTTGGTTGTATCGCCTGTGATTGCGTCGGTTTGAGTGGTGGATATTTGCGGTTTTTCGGGGATGTTGTTGGTTGTTGGTGTGGGATTTTTGTTGAGGATGAAGGTATCTATGTCTGGTTGGGGAGGTGTTTCTGGGCTTTGATCGAGGATTTGGTTGTTTGATGCTAATGGTTCTATTCGGGAGTTTGTGGATGATATTTCGTTAGTTTTTAGGACATTTTCCGGGGGGAAGTGTAATTATTTGTATATTTGTTTGGTTGCAGGTCTTCTGCAATATCGGGAAGAATGGAAGAGGTGCCTGTTAGTTTGGGGGTAGATGCTTCGATTTGTAACATGATTTAAATTCCTTTATTTACAGTAAAAGGGACAAAAAAATGCCGAATTTTAGCTAGTTTATTTGGAAAATTTCGTAAGTCAAGCGAGTCTATGCCACGCAGGAGTTGTGAGTTTTTCCTGGCGAACATAAGATGCGATCTCAATAGGTCAAAATCGGCCAAAGTGGCGGATCTAAAGTTTGAGGCGATCGCAATAAGTTGTTTTTTTTATGGCTGTTGTGAATTGATAACTTTGAGAATATCAATAACTTTTATTGAAGTCAATGGGTTTGGGCAGTATTCAAGCAAACTTTATGGCAACTTTTATCTATCTTCCATACCGTGAAGTTTCACATTAGGAAGTTTGGGCGTTTGAGGGTTGGGAGTTGGCAATCGCAAAACTGATTTTTTCGTGGTTTGTATAAAAAGTAACTTATAGCGGTTCTCAAAAAAGTGAGGTATCCCCTATGCCCACCCAGGCCTATGCCCACCCAGGCCACGGAGGCCTATGCCGGATAGTACCTCATCTTTCGCTCGAAAGGCTATAATTTGTTCGCAAAAATACGAAAAAACCGATCGCAACAACAGTAAAGGCTTTGGAAACTAGGTTGTACAGTCCAGGAGGCAGACACACTATATGTATAGCCTTTGTCAGTAACATGAGGTACTATCTGGCATAAGGCATAGGCCTGGGTGGGAATAGGCCTGGGTGGGCCTACCTCACCACGCTTGAGAACCCCTATAGTGGGGTGCGATTCCTAATAATTACTAAGGACCAATGACTGATGACTTCGCCTAAGTGAAGCCTAATATATGCCAAAATACGGACGAAATGTGCTATCTGTAGAAGACGAAAGCAGCCTTGACCAAATTTAGAGTTTCATGTTGAAGGCGAACGGGAGCATATTGGCAGACAATCGATCGACCGCCTCGCAGTGGGCCGGGGAAGCTTTAGGGCTTCCGGAAGTTCAAGTACAAGCGCGTTTGCGGGGAAATCACCTGCACATTTTGTGCGAAGCAGCGCAGTGTCCGTCTCAAGAATTGGTGACGGCGAGATTTACTCTGGCGATCGAACAAACTGATTTAACGCGACTTCTGCCCGATCGACCTAAAATTTACCAGTTGTTCCTGTGCGGCCGCAAACTCGGTTCCCGACAAAATGACTGGACAGTCCGACTCGATTGCAGCAGTGCTGGGCGACAGCAACAGCCACAGCAACCGCAACCAAAAGTGGCCGTTGTGCCGCCGCCAGCGAGTCACCCCGACGGCGAACCGCCAGATCGCCCAAAAAGAGGCGGATTATTCGGCAAATTTAAAAATGAAAACCGCAAACTCAAACAGACACAAAAACCGGTAGAAACATCGACCCACGCGCCGCAAGTACGGGAAGAATTGGATTTTGACGCCGAAAGTCTGCCCGTCGCCGCACGGATTCAATACCCAGAAGTTTTTGAAACTTCCCCCGTGACGATCGATACCGCGACTGCAGCGACGAGGTTCGCTGTTAGTTCCGCCGTTCCCCCGCAGCATGAGGCGAACAACCGTGGCGCGGTGGCTTTGATTGAATCCCCCGAAGCCGACTCAGGCGAGGGCGAGCTCGCTGGAACATTGAGGGTTTCGCCGGAAACTTTGGCGCGCCGGGGCTATCCAGAGGCGATCGCCAGCTATCTCAGCGAAATCCTCGGGCCGATGGGAGTTTCGGTGAAAGTAAGCATTCGCGAAAAAGAACTCAAAAGCAGCCGGGAAACCCTGCCGGTCAATACGCCAGAAAATATCAAGCCCAAGGAACGCCGGCTGCTGGTGCTGTGCGAGTCAGCTTACAGCCCCGACCCCTCCTTGCTGGCAGAACCCATCGCTAGCAGGCTGCGGAAACTACAACTAGAGGATTTCCGCGAAGCCGTGATCTGCAGCCAAGTGAGCGGCGAAGCGAAGGCGGACTGGCTGCTGCGGGTGGATTTGACTTCGCCGGACAAAATTCTCAAGGAATGGGCCAGGTGGGGAGACGTACCTGCGATCGCCAAACTGCTAAACCAACACTTGGCACCATCGAGAGTCGAAGTGCGGGCCACCCTCAAAGAAGCCACCCTCCACCTGTTTTGCAGCAAAACTGCCAAAAAAGGACAAAAGCCTAAACGGCAAGAATACCCCGATCGGCAGCAAACCACCGACACGATCGCCCCTTTGTTAGCCTCCTTCGCGCCCCAAGGCCTCCGCGCAGCCACTATCTACGGCGTAGAACCAGCCAGCGGCCAAGAGGCAAATCCGCAGTCGCCGGTGTGGATAGACTGGGTGGACTTGCCTGCAGCCCACCACCCCGACTTGGCGGCGAGCGCCAGAACCCTGGCGGCAGAGGGCGACCAATTGGCTCTGACTTTTTTATTGAACAGGTTGCTAAACCCCAGTCTCAGACGCAAGCTGGAAACTGGAGGGATTCGGGCCCTCGTGCTACAAAAAGCCGACGTGCTGCACGTCATGACAGAAGCTCTGACTTGCCCTTCTCAGTCGAAGGTAGGGCCGCCGGTGGCTAAATTCTTGCGGCAGTTACAAATTCCGGGAGTGGCAGGGGTGCGAGTCTACGGGCGCCGCGCCGGCCAGAAACAGCCCCTGTGGCGCTACGCAATTGACCTCAGAACCGCGGTTGACGAGAAATCAGCGGCGGCACCCGCACCGGCTCCCTCGCAACTGGCTGTCTTGGAAAAGGAACCAGTGCCGGAGTTTGCGCCGGCGGAGGATGGGAGTTTTTCGGGTTTGGGCGAGAATTTGGTGTTCGATGCGCCCGTGCCCAACTCCTGGCGGCCCCGCTTCAAAATCAGACTCCCCGGATACAATCTGGGCGAGCAGTTAGTTCAAGCTGTAGTCCAACCGCTTGTCGCTTCGGGTTTGTTTGTTCCCAACGATGGTTTGTCAACAAATGCAGGAGCTCCCGGGGGCGTGAGAGCCGATCGCGCCGCCAGCATGGCTTTGATTTGGGCGATCGCCGGCTGTCTGCTGACTTTCAATACCGATTGGCTCCTGGGTCTATTTCTGCAATCTGCGACGGTCAGTCAAGCTCCTAGCGCCTCGGAAGTTTGCAGCGATCAAAATTGTCAAAATCCCTCCCCCAAGGCTTTTAGCGACGTTACAGCCCCACTTGCGAACGAAACCCCCGACCCCGTTCCCCCTTCTTCTGAGGTGAATTTGCCTCAAATTCCGTTGCAGCCGTTGCCCGAAGCGAACGGGGAAGAGGCTTTCAATGGCTCAGGGTTTACGAAACCGGGAAATACTAGCGTTCCTGTAGCTGATGTTTCTGCTGCACCCGTGTTCCCGACTTTGAGGAGCGAGCAGCTTGACGAGCAGATAGCGCGCTATCAAGAGTACATCCACCTGCACAAAAAACCGCCGGATATTTTAATTGTCGGTAGTTCGAGGGCGCTGCGGGGCATTGACCCGGCGGTGTTGGAAACAGCTTTGGCAGCTTCGGGCTACCCGGGGCTGAGGGCTTACAATTTTGGGGTTAATGGAGCTACTCTCCAGGTTGTAGATTCGCTCATCCGCCGGATTTTGCCGCCGCAACAATTGCCAAAATTGCTGGTGTTGGCGGACGGGGCTAGGGCTCTCAACAGCGGGCGGCCGGATTTGACTTTTAGCGCGATCGCTTCTTCGGAAGGTTACAGGCAATTGTCCCGGGGTAGTTTTCTGATCCGCACCAATGAATTAGATGCCGAAGGATCGAATCCGAGTGCAAAAAATCCGGTGGCGACTGTCACTGAATTGGTGCAGAATTTGGAACAAGCTCAAGCTAATGTTCAGCAATTGGTGAGTCAAAAGTTGGTGGAGGGTTCTGCAACTTACAAAAAGCGCGATCAACTCAAAGGGTTTTTGCGATCGATCGCCAATCCATCAGCCCCTGTTGCAACCGAGAGCCCCCAAACCGCAGCCCTGGGTCAACAAACAACTGAAAATTCCCAGCCAACTGCTGCGGGTAAACAACCCAGTGAGTTTGAACCAAACGGCTTTTTGCCGATCGATATACGCTTCAATCCCGATACTTACTTTCAGAAGCACCCGAAAGTATCTGGCTACTACGACTCCGACTATCAAGATTTTAAATTGATAGGCGAACAAACTGTAGCACTCAAAAATCTGATCGAATTTACCAAGGTTCGCAACATCAATCTCGTGTTTATCAATATGCCTTTGACTGAAGATTATTTAGACCCGGTGCGAACAGGTTACGAACAAGAATTCCGGCAATATATGCAAGAATTAGCAGCTCAAAGCGGACTAATTTTCCTAGATAAAAGTTTATTGTGGCCCCAGGCGCGGGAATCTTTTTCTGACCCCAGCCACCTCAACCGTTACGGTGCTGTTGCAGTTTCTAAGCGGTTGGCTCAAGATCCCATGATTCCCTGGCCGGCGAAACAATAGTTTTGACTTTTGAGTTTTGAGTTATTTTAGAACTTATACCAATTTTTTATGAGGCCCCGTAGAATCTGATCCCCCCTAACCCCCCTTAATAAGGGGGGGACAAGATTCTTCTCAAAGTCCCCCTTCTTAAGGGGGATTTAGGGGGATCGAGATATGTGCAACTTCACCTTAAATTGGTATTAAAGGAGCCCAGCCTTGCGAGTGCGGCGCGCCTATCTCAAAACTATTCTTCCCTGCGGCTGGATACTGAAAATGAAAAGATTGATATTTCCTGAAAAGAGTAAAAATACACAGATAAAAAGTGCCAGAAAAAATCTGCCTGTGATATTTTTTATATTATCTTTAGCATTTTTCTGTTGGAGTTTGTATAAAGGTTTCTTTTTACCTTTAGCTTTATCATCTGGGCCGCCCAGCAACGAACAAAGTAGCCAACAGCAAACTATGGCACCCTTTGAACAGGTTGTCCAAGACGCACAAAAGTTAGAGGGATTATTTACTCTTTACCGCAATCAAGCAACTAATAAAGTTTATCTGGAAATTACACCGCAACAACTAGACAAAAAGTTCCTGTGTTTCGTGACATTGGCTTCGGGCTTGGGGGAAGCGGGAATTTTGAGCGGAATGCCGATCGGCGATTTCTTGTTTCAACTGCGCCGAGTCCAAAATAACGTGCAGTTTGTAATACCAAATATCAATTTTCGCACCAGTCCGGGCGACCCACAAGCTGGTTCGGTGGAAAGAGCATTTAGCGAGTCGATTCTCTATTCTTTGCCGCTCAAAAGTATTCATCCGCAAAGAAAAACTCTGCTGATCGACTTAGGCGATTTGCTGATGAGCGAAAAGCGCGATTTACCAGGGGTAAAGGCAATTTTGCCGATGATTTTGGGCGCTTCTTACTCGATAGATGAAGACAAGTCTTATTTTAAAGATGTTAAAGCGTTTCCGCTGAATGTAGAAATTGCTTCTATTTACGGTTTTTCCAGCGATAATGACAGTGCGGTTAACTATTTACCTTCCATTCCTGACAGTCGGGCTTTTAACCTCCGCATTCACTACAGTTTCTCGGAAGTGCCGCTAAATAACGGCTACCGCCCCAGACTCGCGGACGAGCGAGTGGGCTATTTTCTCACAGCATATAAGGACTTTTCTGACAAGAGCAGCCGGGAGCCTTTTGTGCGCTATATCAATCGCTGGCATTTGCAAAAGCAAATCCCGACGGCGCCGCTGTCGCCTCCGGTGCAGCCGATCGTCTTTTGGATTGAAAATAATGTGCCTGTGGAATACCGAAACGCAATTCGCGAGGGCGTTTTGGAGTGGAACAAAGCTTTTGAAAAGGCAGGTTTTACCGAGGCTATTCAGGTCAAACAAATGCCGGACAATGCTAAATGGGACCCGGCTGATGTTCGCTACAATACTATTCGCTGGTCGAGTTCTTTTGAGGCTGAGTTTGCCGGGCTCGGGCCGTCTCGTATTAACCCGCTGACGGGGGAAATTTTGGATGCTGACATTCTTTTGGATGCTAATATTGTCCGGCAACTCAAACAGGGCTATCGGTCTTTGGTGGAACAAAATCGCTCGGTATCTAAGAGTTTTCAAGGGGGAAACGGTTCTAATACTAATCCCTGTCAGTTCGGGATATATTCTCGCTATTTGAATGTGCTAGAAAATGGGGATTTAGGAAAAAGCAGCGGGGAAAATGCTCGAGGTGGAATTGCTGATGATTTGCCGACTTTGGTAGAAAGATACCAAGAGCAAAAGCGAGATCCTTTATCGCGGTTGATTTCGAGTTCGGATATGTGTTTTGGGTTGGAATCGAGCCGACAGTTTGCGATCGGGGCAATGTCGATGGAATTGTTGGAAAATGCAGCGCCTAGCAGTGGGGCGATTGACAATTATGTTAATGAATATATCCGATTTTTGACTGCCCACGAAGTAGGTCATACTCTCGGTTTGAGGCACAATTTTCACGGGAGTACGATGCTGGAACCGGAGGATTTGAACAATACTCAGGTAACTCACACGCAAGGTATGATTGCGTCGGTGATGGATTATGTGCCGATTAATTTGGCACCTGCAGGAACTGTGCAGGGCGACTATTATCCAAGGATTGTAGGGCCTTACGACGATTGGGCGATCGAGTACGGTTACAAGGTGATTGGCGGCGTAAACCCCAACAGCGACTTACCAGCGCTGCAACAAATTGCCAGCCGCGCTGCCCAAGCCCCATTAGCTTACGCGCCGGATGAGGATTCTGTTGATATTCTCGACCCCGCTGCGAATACCTTCGATCTCAGCGCTAATATGCTGAGGTATTCGCAATGGCAATTGGATAATGCTAGGGCGATGTGGAAGCGTTTAGAAAAGCGAATTCCGGTTGGGGAAGAGAGTTATAACGAACTGCGGGTGATGTTTGATTCGGTTTTTGGGTATTACGTTCAGCAGGTGATGAATGCTACTTTGTACGTCGGGGGACAGTCGTTTAATCGGATTCGCCCTGGTGATACTAATGCGAAGTTGCCGTTTGTGCCGATCGAACTTTCTCAGCAGCGAGAAGCTTTGGCTACACTGGATAAGTACGTTTTTGCCCCGGATGCGTTTAGTTTTGCGCCGGAATTGCTCAACAAATTGGCGCCTTCGCGCTGGGAACACTGGGGAAGTCCGGCTTTGGTGTTTCCTCTAGATTACCCGATCGGCGATCGAATTACTTTTTTGCAGCGGTTTGTGTTGCGGGTTTTGCTATCTCCGACGCGGCTGGCGAGGCTGCGGGATGCGGAGTTAAAATCAGCGCCGGAAACTGCTTTGAGGTTGCCGGAAGTGTTGGATACTGTGCAAAAAAATATCTGGAAAGAGGTTTTGCAGCCGACAAATAAAAAGATGGAGATTTCGACTTTTAGGCGTTCTTTGCAGCGGGAACATTTGGCGATTTTGATCGGAATGGTGCTGCGAAAAACGAATGTTCCTGAGGATGCGCGGAGTTTGGCTTGGTACGAGTTGCGGCAGTTGCGGGAGGGTTTGAGCAAGAGTATTCGGAATTTGGATCGGAAGGCTGATGCTTATACGCGGGCTCATTTGGAGGAAACGCGCGATCGAATTTCTAAGGTTTTGAATTCGCAAATTCAGTCGAATTAATTTTATATAGGGCTTACGCATGGGGGTCCAGAAACCGGGTTTTTTACGATAATATTTCGTTGCAACCCGCAGATTTGGTAAAAAACCCGGTTTCTTAGAATCTCAGTCAACTTAAAATAATTAAGTAAAGAAACCGGGTTTTCGCACGATCGTTTTTGACTCAAACACGGAGGAGATTATCCAATGGAAACCGCAAATCAACCCGTAGACCAATGGCGTGAGACGTTGGAGAAAATTCTCCAATACTATGCGGATCTTCCTTATACTTATGGGGATGTGATTACCTATGTGGTGGTGAGCCGCGATTCCTTCGGAAAGCTTCGCTAACGTAACCATTTTATGCTGATACATGAAGGCTGGGAAAATCATCTGCGAGTTCATGGTTATGTGGTTCATGCCGAAATCCGCAATGACAAAATATGGATTCATTATGATGGCATTGAAGACGGCATCACTAATGAACTCGTCGCCTCTGGCGTTCCCAAAGACCACATTGTTCTTGCTTTCCATCCACCCGAAGTCCGACAGCATACTGGATATGCGATCGCATAGCTTCTCCTCTTGACCAAGATTTTAGACAATCCCTGGCGATCGCCATTTACTCAGAAAACGGGTAAAGGGGCAAGCTTTGTCACATAAAGCTTAACCCCTCTAACTCGCACCAGGGATAGGATTAATAGGGCAAAGAGTTTTAATTCCGAGGCCCGACAGTCGATAGATTCAAGCCGCTATCATAGATGTCGTCAGCAATCTGAAGTCCAAGCGGAATACCACCAATATTCTGAGAGAGGTCGGGATTGCCTGTATCATCTGGAGCAAAAGCATCAAATACCCAATGCACTCCTAAAAAGACACGGCTGAGGCCATTTTCGATAATCATTTGCCACAGCCCACCAGGGAAACTGCGAACGTGTTTGGGTCGGACAGTTCCCTTATTGTCTCGGCTAATGCCATTTAACTCATCAGAGACCAAGGTAATCCCATCAAACAAGCTGTCATCGCTGCAGCTAGTTACGCCATAAAACCGTCGGGTAATATGCAACGCGGCTGCACCGAACGTAGCGTGTCCAGAAGGATAGGCTGGAAAAGGTGGCGTACCGTTTTTCTTGGTGGAATTCGTATTCGGTGCCCCTAGTGGTAACCAAAAGGGGTCAGCATCCTCAGAGATGACGTTATTGCCAGTAGCTGCTGGGCCTAATGAGGGATCGTCTTCCCGAATGCCGACGACAGGTCGCCATAAATCGTGAATGTATTTCTGATCCCAGGCTAAAATACCCGCATCTCCCATTGCAGCATTGACTAGCGCAAAAAGACGAGCATTTTGATCGACAGTATTATTCTGAGCGATCGCCACGGCACGGACAATCTGGTTGTACAACCGAGGGGGTGTCCCTAACTCAGCAGCGCCATCATAGGCCCAGTAGATGCCGATGAGTGTTTCATTTGCAGTTCGAGGAGAAATATCTGCCGGCAAAGTTCCCATCAATTCAGGTGCAATCCCTTTCCCGCGCACCTGTCTCAGGGCGTTGATATACTCAGGACTCCCTGGCTGAGGTGGAGGATTTAACTCATAACGGTTAGTGACAGCAAAACCTCTTGATTGTGCGCCATAGAAGGGCGCATGAAAACCTTGATCGCTATTATCTGGATCGGGACGGTGGGCGCCAGCAGCCACTGATGCAGCATAGCCATCATCGCTAGCGCTAGGATCATCCTGCCGCTTCTCCAAGATTTTTTTAGCTACCAATAGACCAAATTCATGACCTTCTTGTAGGCCGTTTCCTTGTAAACCTGCTTGAGTATGTTTCAGATTAAAAAATGATTTTTGACTGGGATACAAGCTAGACAATGTAGCGTGGGCAGCGGCGGCTACCGCAGCATTGGCTGAGGCATTGGGTTTGGGACTAGGTAAGCCAGGAAGATAAGGAGATAAGTTAACTGTATCGACTGGATTACCCTGTACCCCTGCATAAGCGTCATACATGGCTAAGTGAACGATAGCCAAAGCGCGAGAACTTAGAGTGGGGCCTGGTTGCTCGTTCTTTCCGTTAGTAAAACTAATGCGATTGGCTTCGAGTGCGACTTCATTCCAATACAGAATAGGGTCCATTGTGTTTCTCCTAAAAATAGTTAAGTAGGGCTGCTTACCAACGCCCAAAGGGTTGTGTTGGGCTATAATAAGGGGGATTTTGCTAATTTTAGTGGTCGCTAATTTCAGCTTGAGTTCACCCTTACCTTCAGTTAGTAAATCTAGCTGACGAGTTTTCCTCATTGCGCTCATTCTCACTAAAGTTTGAGGCAATCGCCTAGTCACTTTTTTGAGTTACCTCAAATGAGTGTCACTCGTTTGAGGGACATGGCTGCAACTTTGCCCAATTTTTGGAGATTTTGCTGAACTAATACGGCAACCAGCTAGGGAAAATAAGTAATAATGTGGAGGGAAACATTTTCCTAGGGTGTTTAGCATTCGCTGCCGATCGAGCGATCGCAACTTGCATTGTGTAGGATAGATATAGAGGCAGCCTAAACAAAAAAGCAGAAGCTGGGCAATTGCGGCGGTCAGAATCGGGTTGTTGGGCGATCGTTTTTGACTCAAACAGGGAGGAGATTACCCAATGGCAAGGGCAAATCATATCAATTCCGGTTGCACTGGAATGATGGGCAGTGGTCCGTGGGGGAATGTGGAATTATTGACCGAGACTCGATCGTTCCCATCCCACCGGAAACGATATCAACCCCTAGACGCATGGCGTGAGAGGTTGGAGAAAATCCTCGAATATTATGCGGATCTTCCTGAGAGTTATGGGGATGTGATTACCTATGTGGTGGGCAGCCGCGATTCCTTCGGAAAGCTTCGCTAACGCAGCCATTTTATGCTGATACATGAAGGTTGGGAAAATCATCTGCGAGTTCATGGCTATGTGGTTCATGCCGAAATTCGCAATGACAAAATCTGGATTCATTATGATGGGATTGAAGACGGCATCACTGATGAACTCGTCGCCTCGGGCGTGCCCAAAGATTGCATTGTTCTTGCTTTCCATCCACCCGAAGTTCGAGAACATACTGGATATGCGATCGCGTAACCTCTGCGGAACTTATGTGGTATATGATAGATAAATATAACAGCCCCTATGCCTGCCAAAGACTTTTATCACGATACTGTCTGCACCGCCCTCATCAAAGACGGTTGGACAATTACTAACGATCCTTTCAAGCTCAGAGTTGGCGGACGTTCAGTCTACGTTGATTTGGGCGCAAAAAAGCTCTTCGCAGCCGAGAAGCAAGGGCGCAAAATTGCCGTAGAAATCAAAAGCTTTCTCGATCCATCACTTGTAAGCGAGTTAGAAAAGGCACTCGGTCAATACGATTTGTATTATCTGATTATGGAGGATGAAGATCCAGAACGAGTCCTTTACCTAGCGATCGCCCAAACCGTATTTGCAGGTTTTTTCTCAGAAGAGATATGTCAAATGGTACTTCGTAAAAAGAGCATTAACCTGATTATTTTTGATTCAGAAACAGAGGAGATTGTTCAATGGATAGACTAAAATTTTATCAAGATACAATTGAGAAAATTCTTAAAGATCATGCTGCTATCTCTTATAGTCATGGCGACATTCAGCAATATGTCATCATTGATGCCGATCGAACTCATTTTCTACTCTTCAATGAAGGTTGGGATCGTAAAAAGCGCGTTCACGGTTGCGTCACCCATGTCCAAATTATCGGAGAAAAAATTTGGATTCACTATGACGGCATCGAAGACGGCATCACCGTTGAACTCGTCGCGGCTGGTGTGCCCAAAGACCACATTGTTCTGGCTTTCCATCCACCGGAAGTCCGAGAGTATACTGGATATGCGATCGCATAGCTTCTCGTCTTGACCGAGATTTTAGATAATATCAGCTTGGTAGCGTATATGATCGCACCTTAATAATTTTTTGGCAATACTGAGTACGCTATAGCAATCCTCGCATCAGTTTCAATAACTGGTTAACTGGTTCTCAGGCTCTGCCTCTTAACCGATGTCCAGAGGCTCTGCCTCGGCCCAGACTATGGAGGCTCTTCCTCCGGATATGCGTTACCAGGCTCTTCCTGGTAACGAGTATAATCATTTAGGATTGCTATACAGATAAGGATCGCGAATTAAATAACTTACAATTTTAATTGTTATTGTGGGATGGGCGTCCCGCCCCAACAAAAATGACGGGCGGGACGCCCAGCCCACTTTCGGGTGGGTATGGATTTTTTTGTCATTTCTTAGT